>VFKU01000848.1 GCA_009885415.1 Rhodothermota bacterium | reverse complement strand
CCGCATTCCTTCAATGGAGAAGAGTGCGGTGTGCCAAGGCGGACAGAAGGTCTGATGCAAGGCCGGTAACTCCGCGCTTCGCCTGCCGAAGCGGAAGATCGTGGCCAGGAAGGCCGCGCATCGCGCCGTCGGCTGCATGATCACGAGCAAGCCGCCAGGTCTCAGCAACTCCCGTGCGCGAGCGAGCCATGCCCGTTGCTCCACGAGATGTTCGAAGACGCCGACCAGCGCAAAAGCGTCGTAATCTGATCCTGGCAGGTCCGCGAGTTCGCCATGGATGACTGGCAGACCTTTTTTTCGGCAATAGGCTACCATGTCGGCCGAAGGTTCGACGATCGTGGCGTCGAATCCAGCTCCACGCAACATCGAGCACAGCCCGCCCCAGCCGCCGCCGTAGTCAACGACGCGGCCTAGCACCCCGTGGTCCTGCATGGTGCACAGCACGCCCCGGTAATGCGGCTCGGCCGCTGCAGTCCACTCGGCGGGGTCGGTCGCTATGTGGCCCGAATGCGCGTACTGGTCATGGTACGCTTTCTGCAATTCCTCGCGCGTTGGCATCGGCTCCAACTGCAAGGTCCCGCAGGTGACGCAGCGGAAATAGGCGTAGCCTTTGCGCGGGCCGAAGAAGCGGCTGTTTCTTTCGCCGCAGGCGACGCATTTGGGTGTGCTCTCCCCCACTGTCGCGCTCAGGCCAGGCCCTCCCGGCCGAGCACGCTGAGCGCGTCCGGCGTGACGGAACGCAGGCGCGGCGCGCGCTCCTGCAATTCGAAAAGTTCGGTGTAGGAGTCATTCACGACGATGCAGGCGTCGATTTCGATCTGGTACGCTTCAATCGTGGCAAGGATGGCGTCGACTTTGCGGCTGGTCTGGATGACTTCCTCGAATAAATTCGGAATGCCGAGCCGCTGCATCGTCTCTTTCGGCGCTGGGTTTTTCGTAACGAGTAGTTGACGTTTTCCGCGGTTGTGGCAATCCAGGAGGCAGGCGACCGAGTCCGGGTCGGCTTTGCCGTCCTTGCGCACGAGCGTGTCATCAAGATCCCAGACGACCCAGTCGAAGGCGACGCCCTCGACCTGGCTGTAGAGGCAGCGATTCACAAGGAGACCCGACTTGATTCGGGGCGCGCGGACCGGGTGTCCCAGGTACATGAACACCGAGATCAGGGGGAGGTTAGCGCCCGAGAGGCGTGTGAAGCCGCTCGAGCCGGCGATGCGCGTGTTGACTTCCAAAAGCGTGGGTTGGCCGTTCAGGTTTTCTTTGAATTGGGCGAACCACGGCCCCTCGATGCGCAGCGCCTTCGCGATGTTTAGGCAATGTTCCTCAAGCGCCGCGCCGCTGTGGCGTGAACTGAGGGCGATGCCCATACCGGTCCTGCCGCGCAGGCGTGGATGCGCCACGAGCAAATTTCCGTTGAGATCATTGAGGCAATCCACGGTGTACTCCTTGCCCGGAAGGTATTCGCTGACCAGCAGTCCTTTTCGGAACGCGGCCTTGGCTTCGGTCTGATTTTCGACCAAGCGGATGTCTTTTGAGCCGCTGCTGCGGTCCGGCTTGGCGAAGACGGGAAACAGCAGTGCGTCGCCGGCCTCGAAGCATTTTGGCAGCGGCACGATGCCGCGCAGTGCGGCGTAGGTTTCGCGTTTGGACATGACGGTATGCGCGGTCTGCGCGTTCGGAGTGATGAATCGCACGCCATCCATCCGCCAGCGCGAGAAGATAGCGACCAAGGGGTCCCAGGCTGGGAAGACCAAGTCGATTTTGTGGCGAAGGATAAGGTCCTTGAAACGCGCTTCGAAATCGGGTTCATCGTAGCCGGGGCAGTGCATGAATTCCTTGAGCAGGAGGCGCGAGGGGTCGAAAGTGACATCGTAGCTGCTGCCTCCGAGGAGCGAAATCTTGTTGCTCTTGTGCAGGGCTTGGACGATTTCTAGCCCGACTTCGTTGGCCGTCGGAAATACGAAGACACGATGCATAGGAGGGCTTAGTCCTGCATCATGCCGTGGATTTTGCGGATGATCGCGATCGGACGCCCGCGCGTTTGCGTGAGCACCCGGCCTACATAGGTGCCGACCGTCCCGACGGCAATCAGCACGAGTCCGCCAATGAGCCATACCGACGCGAGCGCCATGGCCGCCGCGCCGCCGCCGCCGCGGAGCACACCGGCGACGCCGGCCAGTCCGATCGTCGCGATCCATGCGCCGGTCCAGAATATCCATGTAATGGGCCGTGTGCTGAGCGCGAAGATCGCATCGAGCGCGAGGCGGAGTTTTCGGCGGAAGGTGTAGGTGGTCGAGCCTTTGTCCCCTTTGGCGCAGGGCACGGCGATCTGGCGGAAGCCGTTCAGTGTCATCAGCGCACCGAGAAAGGGCTCGGCATCGCCGAATTGCAGGAGGCTGTCGACGTAGGCGCGGGTCATCAGTCGCGCGTTCAGGACGTTGCGCGGCAAGCGCGTGTCGGAGAGGCGGTCCATCAGCGCGTAGAAAAGTGCGCCGCCGAGCCGTCGGATTGCGCTGCCTTTGCGCTCTTCCATCACGCCATAGACGACATCGACCTCGCCCGGTTTCTCCTCCATCCGCGCGTAGAACGCGGCGACGAGGGCCGGGTTTTCCTCGAGGTCGGCGTCGACCATGAAGATCAGTTCGCCTCGGGCCTGCTGGAGGCCGATCCAGAGCGCGCGGTGTTGGCCGAAGTTTCGCGAGAGTTCGACGAGGCGCACGCGGGGATCGCGCGCGATCAGGCGGAGCACGATCTCTCTCGCGTCGTCCGGCGAGCCGTCGTCCACGAACACGAATTCATGGTCGCCCGGGACTTTTTCGAGCGCCGCCCGCGAACGGGTGTAGAACTCGTCAATGTAAGGGGCGACGCGATAGAGGCTGGTGACGATGCTGATGCGGGGCATTCGGCTGGGATTTGGTTACCGTATTCGGCCGTATTCGCTGCGGCCGCCGTCCGTGATTCTAGCGGGGCGCGGGCACCAGACCAAACCCGCCCGGACGCGCGCCGCTCAGGGTAGGGCGCGAAGCAGCATCTCCGTGCCGACGACCTTGACGACATCGAGCTTGGGGAAGCCCGGCCCGCCGGCGGTCAGGCGCTCGACCAAGGGGCCCATCCGCCCGGCGTAGGTGAGCTGCAAGAGCGCGGAGCCGCCGCGCACGCTGATTACGTTGGCCTCGCCGACGCCTTCTGTGCCGCGCAGTAACTCGGCGAAACGCTCTGCTGCGACGAAATCGCCGACGCCCTCGAGCGTGAGCCGGACGTGCTGACCGGTCTCGCTTTCCGAAGCGAGGATCGCTCCGGCGATCGCGTGGTCGCGCACTTTGTAGATTGCGTCCACGAGCGCGAATCCGTGACCGGAGGCTGAGTCCGCGGTGTCGATCTCGGCTTCGCCCTGGGAGCTGTCGTGGAGGCGGCCGTCTGCCGTCCCTACGATCCGCACGCGGACTTGCGCCCGCGCCCGCAGGACCTGCGAGCCGGCGCCTTGTGGTTTCGTTGCGCTCAATTGGGTCTCCACGGCGACCACCGCGTCCGCGCCTTGCTCGGCCCCGTAGCGCGCGAGGGCCGCCGGACCGGTTTCGGCGATGGAGAGCAGTTCGCGCTCGGAGTAGGCGGTGTCCGACGCGCCCGGCGTCAGTATTGTGAAGCCTTTCGCTGCAAAGGCTTCGGCGAGAATTTTGGCCGTGCGCGAGTGCTGTTGAAACGCGCGCGAGTTTTGCGTCGTGTTTTCCTCGATGATCAGGAACGCGACTCTCGGTGGCGCGGCGCGCAATCCGAAGAGCAGCGCCGCGGTGTCGGCCCGCAACGGCCATTCGTAGAGGTAGACCTCGAGTTCCGCACAGGTACGTCCCTCGGCCGAGTGTACGCGGAGGGGCCGCGACGATGCCGCGTATCGATTCGCGGCATCGAGCAGGGGGAGGAATTCATCGCCGAGCGGTGCGCCGAGCTCCATCTCGAGCCAGAGCCGCACCGCGTTTCGCGTCGCGTCGAGCACGGCGGCGTCGCGCGACGCGGGGGTCGTCCCTTCGGCGCAGCCTTCGCTTTCGATCTTGGTGACGGCCTTTTCGGGATCGGCCGCATTGGCGCTTAGGGAAATGGAGGCGATGAACAGGCCGAGGGCAACGGCCAAGCCGCAAGCGCGGGCGATGGAACGGGCCTCAGGCCGACGGGACCACACGTCACCGCCGGTTGGCGATGAGTAACATACGAATGAGGTGCATGACGGAGACGGCCGCGGCGGCCACGTAGGTCATGGCGGCGGCGCCGAGCACCTTGCGGGCGCCGCTGAGTTCGTCTTCGCTGAGATAGCCGCCGTGGGCGAGAGCGCGCATGGCGCGGGAGCTCGCGTTGAACTCGACGGGCAGCGTGAGCACGGTGAAGAAGACGGCCAGCGCGAAGAACACGATGCCGAGCTTGAGGAGCACGGGGATGCTGAAGATGAGGCCGAGGATGAACAGGGGCCACGCGGCCACGGTGCCGGCGTTGCACACGGGATATACGATATTGCGCAGCATCAGCGGCGAATAGAGCCGCGCGTGCTGGATCGCGTGGCCGACTTCGTGGGCCGCAATGCCGAGCGCGGCGACGCTGGTGCCGTTATAGACCTCGTCCGAAAGGCGCAACATCCGAGTGCGCGGGTCGTAGTGATCCGAGAGATGTCCGTGCACCGCTTCGAGGCCGCAGCTTGGGCCGCTCGCCGATTGTTCGGGATTGTTGCTGAGGGTAATGCCTTCGTCGCGGAGAATCGCTGCGGCGACTTGGGCGCCGGTGATGCCACGGCGGTTCAATACTTGCGAGAATTTTTTGTAGGTCGAATGCACGCGCGTTTGGGCCCACAGCGCCAAGGCCATCGCGGGGAGCAAGAGAATCATGGTCGGATCCCAGAACATAGGCATGTATATCCACTCCTTGCGCGCTTTGGGCACGGCTGCCTGCGCGTGCCACCGATGCAGTGGACGTTACTTTGAATTCCCCGAGGCGACCGAGGGTTTCGTCATGCTGCATGTGCCGTTGAATTGCGCGCCTTCTTCTAAAACGATGGTACGCGCGCGGATATTTCCCGTCAGGCGGCCCGTGGGGGTCAGGCGCAGGCGCCCGCCGCATTTCACGTTGCCGTTGATTTCGCCGGCAATCACCATGTCTTTACCCGCGATCGCGTCGGCGTGGATGACGCCCGTCTCACCAATGCTCAGATCCTGCTGGCTCTCGACGTCGCCTGTGACTTTGCCGCGCACGCTGCAACTTGCAGCGCGAATTTTACCTTTGATGATCGCCGTGGGTTCGAGCGCGAGCCGCGCCTCGACGCGGACGTCGCCGTCCACGCGGCCGGCGATCTGCGTGTCCGAGCCGCTCGACATCGTGCCTTCGATGACAACGCCCTCGGGGACGATCATGCGTTGCGTCACGGCGGACTGTCCTTGCCTCACGGCCATGTCGTCGGCCGGGATGGCGGCCTCGCGCGCCAGGTTTTCCACCGGCCGGCGAATCGGATCGTCGGCGCGGCCCTGTTGCACGGCATCTTGTAATTTCGCGCCGAAGCGCCCCAGCAGGCCCGCGCCCTTCTTGCTCGCGTCGCCGCCAAGCACTCCGGACATATTACCCGTCGTCGCATCGCTCATAGGATATACACCCCTCTGGTCGCGGCGCACCGGAATCCGATACCCGCACCGGGCAGACCCCCGGCCCCAACTCGCGGCCCCACGCCCGCCCGCTAATCCTCTGTAATCTTAGCACACTTGGTCGTGTATTGAGCCGATATTCATTACGTCCGCGCTCAATTCGCACCCGATGCGCAGGTGGGCAGCGGGTTTGTGTGTTTCAAAAGTGTTTCGTGCTAGTTTCGCGTCCGGGTTTGAACAGTTTTAGCGTTTCTCGACGGAAGCCGACCGACAGCGAGTTTCCAGATCGCGACCGTCGTCAGCACGGCCGCCAGCCCGGCCCAAGTCAAGGGCAGCGTCGGAAAGTCGAGCGCATTATTGGGGTCGGTGCCCAGATCCACTTCGGTGCCGTCGTTCACGCCGTCGTTGTCGCTGTCGGCGTCGTTCGGGTCCGAGCCGGTGTCCGTCGCGTTGATGAAAGTGGCGGTGTTGGTCTCGTAAATGTCCGAGAGGCCGTCCCCGTCGGAGTCGAGCAAGGCGGCATCGTTGAAGCCGTGAATCCGGAGGGACCAGCTATTGAAGGTGCCCACGGTCCCGGCGGTGAGGTCTTTCACACGCAGGGTCCAGGTCCCGTTCGGGGACTCGCCCCAATGCGCGACGCTGGTGAAGGTCCACGCGTTGTAATTTGGCGCGAAGTCGCTCCGCACCCCAGCGAGCAACGAGACCATGCCCGAGGGCGAGGTCAGCGTGACTTGTATGTTGCCGCGGCGGGCGTGGGTTGCGGAGAAGATGACCTCGACTGCTTCGATCGAGAAGTCGGCGGGCGCGCCCGAGATGAGGATGCTGCTTGTTAGGCCAGTGGTGTTGTTGTCTGGAATCGATAGGCCGGGGGATTGGGTGCTGAAGAGCGGGGTGGCTTCGGCCGGCAGGGGCGTCCAGGTCGTGGCGAGATTGACCGCCGCCGTCGCGTTGATGCGTCCGAAGCCGTAATTCGCGTTGAACAGCCGGCCCGCGCCATTGGTCTGCCAGGCGCTGTTGGAGGGGTCATTTTTGGCGGCCGACTCGACCAAGATGTGCTGGACGTCGCGCCAGCCGAGATTGGGATTGGCCTCGAGCAACAGGGCGATCACGCCGGCCGCGAGCGGCGCGGCGGAACTCGTCCCGCCGAATGAAGTTGTGTAATTCTGCCCCAGCGCGCCGCCGTTCATAAATGTTGTCGTGACGGTGCCCGCACCGGTATAGGACGAGGGTGTATTGACGAGCATTGAGGCGCCGGGCTCGCTGTAGTACGAGACGGTGCCGTTGGCGCCGGTCGCGCCGACCGCAATGGTGTAGCGGCTGGAGGCGTAGCCGTCATAATTCACGTTGTCTGCGCTTTGTCGGCCATTGCCTGCCGCCCAGACGTAGAGGGTGCCCTTGCCGCCGCGGCCGTTCGTCACTCCGTCCAGAAGCGCCGCGGCCGTGAGCGGTCCAAAGGTCTCCAGCACGGTGCCGGTGTCGGCCGGCCCCCATGAGTTGCTGTTCACGTGGATGTAGTCGGCCGGCGTGGTCTCGCTCGCGCGGTATCCCAGCGCGTCAGCTTCGTCCTGATCACTCGTGGGCGCCTCGATAAGGCGGATGCCGACGATGCCCGCATCGAAGGCGGCGCCGGTCACGCCCAAGCTGTTCTGGCCGACGGCGGCGGCGATGCCGGCGCAGGACGTGCCGTGCGATGAGGACTGCGGTGTCGGGTCGTTGTCGCCGCCGTTGATGTCGAGGTCGATGTCCGTGCGCGCGTTTGCCGCGAGGTCTTGATGAAACCACTGCACGCCGGAGTCGGTGATCGCGATGTTCACGCCCGCGCCGGTGACGGAGTTCCACGCGTTGACGATATTCACGTCGTTCCCCGCGACCCCGCCGAAGGATTGCGCGGTGTTTTGCAGGTGCCATTGGTTTGGAAAGTAGGTATCGTTCGGCACGAGCCGCGGCGTTTGTTGTCGGAGGATGAGCGGAGTTGCGAACTCCGCCTGCCCGCTTTCGAAAATCGCGTTTGCCGCGTCGAGTCCCGCAAGCAGATCGCCGGAGATCGCTTCGACGATGTAGGTGTTTTCCGCGTAGGAGATTTTCGCGATCACGCGCAGGCCGAAGTCGCGCGCGAGTGCGTCCACGCTGAGGCCCGCCTTGGGGCGCAGACTGAATCGGTTCGGGATGAAGACGCGCCGATCCGCCTGCACGATCGCTCCGGCCGGGTAGGCCACCGCCGCGACTTCGCCCCCGAGCCCACGCAGCGTGTTGCCACGCGCCGCGAGCCCGGCGCGATCGGCCGCCGCTTCGGAGAAGGTGACGAGCGCGTGTCCGCCCGCTGCGAACTTTACGCCGGTGCCGGGCGATCGCGCGGCCAGCGGCGCAGTTCCGATCTGGCGCCCCTTCTCCGCGAGAAGCACCAGTTCGTCGCTTGCGGCGAGAAGATCCACGCGCGACGCGCCGTTGTAGTAGTGAATGGGAATGCCGGGCGAGGCCGACTGCTGGGCGTGGGCCGCCACCGTGACCAGAAACGCGAGCGCCGCGAGGCAGCGAAGCACGAGAGGTGAGGCATTTCGCATACTGCGGCGATCCCCGCTGACAACTGAAACCTACGGAAGCTATAATAACAGCTTCGCCGGGCCCAGCATACGGAATTCGGCGCGACGCTGCGTCCGGGTGGGCAAAGGTCGCGTGCCGACGGGTTGCGATGCTATACTGCGCGGGCGCAGAACGCGCTTCGTTTTATCAACTTTCGCAGTATAAGTCGCTGAATCCATGCCTGCTCAATTCCCAGATTGGCTCCGCCGCCCCTGGCCTTCGGGTCAGGTTTTCGGCCATACGAAGGACACGCTCTCGTCGCTGCGCTTGCACACGGTTTGCCAGAGCGCGCGCTGCCCCAATGTCGGTGAATGCTGGGCCAAGGGCACGGCGACGGTGATGGTCTTGGGAAACACGTGTTCGCGGAATTGTTCGTTTTGTTCGGTCCCGTCGGGCCGTCCGGAATTCGACGACCCCGAGGAGCCGCAGCATGTCGCGCTCGCGGTGCAGCAAATGGGCCTGCGCCACGCGGTGGTGACGACGGTCGTTCGTGATGATTTGCCCGACGGCGGCGCGGGGCACATCGCGGCGACCATTCGCGCGATCCATGCGCATACTCCCGGCGTGAGCGTGGAGATTTTGGTGTCTGATTTTGGCGGCGATCGCCCGGCGATTCGCACGGTGCTCGATGCGCGCCCGGAGATCTTTTGCCACAACATTGAGACGGTTGAGCGCTTGTATCCGAAAGTACGCGATCGCCGTTTCGAGTATCGCCGCGCGCTTGGCGTGTTGTCCATGGCCGCCGAAGAGTCGCCCCGCGCGATCATCAAGTCCGCGCTGATGGTGGGCCATGGCGAGACGCCGGACGAAGTCGCGGCGACGCTGCGCGATCTCCACGCGGCCGGCTGCGAAGCGGTGTGCATTGGGCAGTATCTGCGCCCGACGCCGAAGCAGGCCGAAGTGGTCGAGTTCGTGCACCCAGATCGTTTTCGCGATTACGAAACGCTCGCGCGCGAGATCGGGTTTGCCTTCGCGGTGGCGGGGCCTTTCGTTCGGTCTTCGTACCGCTCGGAGGAAATCTTGGATACGGATCTCGCCCGGCGGAAGTTGGGTCCGGCCGCGCAGGCCGCGGCGGTTTGAGGAGAGGATGGACGCGTGCGCATCGAAGTGACGCTGCCGGACCTCGGCGAAGATTCCGTGCAGGCCGTGACGGTTTCCGGCTGGCTGGCGAAGCCGGGGCAGGCCGTGCGCGAGGGCGATGACCTGCTCGAACTCACGACGGACAAGGCGGCGTTTACGCTGCCCTCTCCTCGGCCCGGGACGCTCGCGCAGACTTTGGTGAACGAGGGCGACAAGATTCGCGTCGGCGACGCGCTGTGCGTGTTGGAGATTCAAGAGTGAGAACAAACTCCCCCAACCCCGTCATTGCGAGGAGCGAAGTTTGCGACGAAGCAATCTCGCACACCAACGATCGTGAAAGGATTTTTTGCGAATG
>VFKU01000216.1 GCA_009885415.1 Rhodothermota bacterium | reverse complement strand
TCTGCGCCGTCTGCGGCACGAAGTGTTCGCGGCCTTCCGAGGTCACCACGCGGCCAAAGCTCACGCCGTTCTGCGCCGCGCCGAACTCGAAGCCGTGCATGTAGCCTGTCAACACGCCGTTCGCATCCGCCGAAAAGAGATACACACCCTCGCCGAAGGAACTCATCCGGAAGCCCGGCAGAGGCGTCGCGCCCACGCTGCCCGGCGATCCGTCCGGCGACGGGGCGAAGACGGTCTCGTCAAGATAGGCAATTCCATTCGCCGGGAGGATGAAGTTGGCTGTGAAAGGTATCCGGGCTTTTTGCGGGATGTTCTTGTTGTCGGTAATGAACCACCCGCGCACGTCCGCCGTCGCTCCACTCACGTTGCGCAGCTCGATCGCATCCAGATCGGGAAGATCGGTGTGCGTGAGCGCTTCGTTGATCACCACCGTCGGATTGCCGGGATCAATTTCTCCGCCGCCCGGCGATCCGCCTTCGTCTGTGCTCCCGCGCCAGTTCGCCGGGTCGTTCGGGTCGCCCTGCGGATCAAGAATCACCAGCGAGAAGCCGCCGCCGTCTGCAATCCCCGGCCAAGCGCCGCCGTCGTTGTAGGTCAGCGTCAGAAAAGGGATGCCGCCCGCCGTGCTCAGTTGCAGCGTCTCGCCCGCGTTGTCTAGTGAGCCGGTGTAAAACCCGCCCACCGGCACCCCGGGATAATTCGAACTGAAGAGTGTCGCGTCCGTGCTGCGCACGAGCACGCGATATGCGCCGGGCCCGAGCACGGTCGACGCGGGAAATGTGAACGTGAGGCCGAGCGTGAATTGCACACCCGAGACGTCGAGCGACACGGGGCCGGTGTTCACCAGCTCGAGATATTCCGCGCCGCCGTCCGCGGGGTTGTACATCAGCTCGACAATGCGCAGCCACTCGAGCGGTGCACCCGAACCCAGCGGCGAGGACGCCGTCCCCACGCGCACCGGCCCGCCCTGTGCCACCAGCCGCAGCGCCTTCGTGATCGTCATCACTTCGTGCGAGTTGTTCGCCAGCACGCGGACCTCGCCGCCCACCGCGACCCCGGCCACGCCTTCGGCCAGCGTGTCGTAGGGCTGCAACGAAGTCCCCGTCTCCGGCCCCGGATGCACAAAGTCCACATACACCGGAGTCTGCGCCCATGCCGCGCCACCTAACAGACACATTGCGAGCAATACTCGATACATCGACAGGGCGCTCCGTAGTCCGTATCCGAAGACAAACCTTACGGCCCAATATGAAGTAACCTAACATCTTCCTAACACTACGTAAAGGTTTATCGCCGAATGTGTCCGAATCGAGTCGGCGCGAATGAAATGATAATATAGAAAAATTCAATAAAGAACCTTGTCTCGCGCCTGCGCTTTTTCATCGAATGCAACACTTCGTCACAAGGTATATGAGCGCAGTTTGCGCGGAGGGAGCGAAATCGCCCTACAATGGCCAGTTGGTGGATTCATACGCGGCCGGGATTCCGGCCCGCTTTACCGGGAGGGCACCATTCCATGCATGAGCGACACGGTTCCGAATTGACCCGCCGCGGCTTCCTGACCGCGAGCGCCGCGGGCGTCGCCTTGGCCGCCGGACTGGGCACGGGCCCCCTCCTTGGCGCGGCCTCCGCTGCCTCCCGGCCCCACCTGAAAAAGTCCATGATGTTCGGTATGGTGAGCGACAAGGGCCCCGACGGAAAAATTCTCAGCGTCGGCGACCGGCTCCAGATCGCAAAGGACGCAGGCTTCGAGGCCGTCGAGATTGACACGATCTTTGACTCGGCCCGACTTAAGGCAATGGCGGACGGCGCGAGTAAAGCGGGCATTAGAATCGAATCGGTCGTCGTTTCGACGCACTGGAGCCAGCCGCTCACCGATCCCGATCCCGCCGTGTTCGAGAAGACGATGGAAGCGACCCGGGTCAGCCTGCAAAACGCGAAAGATCTCGGCGGCGACATGATCCTGCTCGTGCCGGCCGTGGTCAATCCAAAGGTCCAGTACCGCGACGCATGGACGCGCTCGCTCGAACGCGTGAAGCGCCTCGCCGAAGACGCGGAAAGAATTGGCGTCACCATCGGCATTGAAAACGTCTGGAACAAATTCCTGCTGAGCCCGCTTGAGGGCAAACATTTCATCGAAGAAATCGGCAGCCCGCGCGTGAGGTTCTGGTTCGACATCGGCAACGTCGTGCTCTTCGGCTATCCGCAGGACTGGATTCGCACACTCGGCCCGCTCATTTCGCGAATGCACATCAAGGACTTCAAATCGGACACGAAGGAATTCACCCCGCTCCAGGAAGGCTCCGTCGATTGGCCCGAGGTGATGCGCGCGATCGACGAGATCGGCTATCAAGGCTACCTCGGCGCGGAAGTGCCCGGCGGCGACCTCGCCTATCTGACGGAGACCGTCTCCAAGCGCATGGACGCGATCTTCGCGCTTGGCTGAGCGAAACGGCTACTGCGTGAACGCGAGCGGACGGCCGTCCGCCTGCGTCAGGCGCAGGCAAAAGTTCCAGCCGCCGCCGCCCTGCGTGATCTCGACGAGGATATTGTTCTTACCGGCTTTCAGTGAAACCGCCGCCTGATCCTGATCCACGAGCAGCCCGCGGTCCACGTTGTGCTCGTGGACCACTTCGCCGTTCACCCAGATCTTGATGCCGTCGTCGCTGCCCGCGCGGACCGTACCGCTCGCGGCCGCAGGCACGTCGATCTCCGCGTAGGCGTAAGCCGCAGCGTTGGTCGCCATGCCAAGGATCGGCGTAAGGTCTACGACGCCGTCGGGTCCGCCCGTCTCGTGCAGCTTCCAGTTGCGCGTTTCGCCCTTGGCGGCGGTCGGGGTCGCGGCGAGATCCACCGCCGGCGCGCCAATGTGGTCCTCGGAGAAGGCGGCGCTCGCGGTCCATGGGAACGGGCCGATCACGTGCCAGCGCGTGACGAAGCCGAGCTTGCGCGCGAGCTCCGGTCCCGCGCTGCGCACGCTGCTCAGGAATGCCTGCATGTCTTCCACCGTTGCGATGCGCGGCGCAAGCGAGTCGAGGATGCGTCCGGCGTCTTCTGGCTGCTTCGCGTCGTAGAGCGCGCGCGCGATCCCCGCGAGGAAGGGGACGGACAGCTTCGCCAGCTCGTCCTGGCCGATGAGGTCTTTCACCAGCGCGAAGGCGTCTTTCGAGGGATACTGCATCATGCCGGCGAGCGCGAACTGCCGGTCCTTGTCCGTCGCCGCGAGGCGATACAGGCCGACATAGGCCGCGCCGG
>VFKU01000390.1 GCA_009885415.1 Rhodothermota bacterium | reverse complement strand
TCTGGTCGGTGTCCACGTTCTGCCGGTCCAGCAGTGCGACGATGCCTTTCAAGCGATTGAATTTCTGCACGGGATCGAGCCTCCATAATTATCTGCTGCGAATTACAAGAATTCCCGGCGCGCCCTGTGGGCGCCACCGCCATTATTGCCAATATCCAGAACGACTCCAAGGATCAGCAGCGCCAAGGCCCAACCCGAGATGCCGCCGTGCTCGTTCATGCCGATCGCGTAGAAGCAGGTCGTGAACGGCATAAAGAAGAAACCCAACAGCGGCCAGAGGGCGCTGTGAAAAGCCCGGCCGCCATAGCCCGTCAGCCACATGACGAAAAGCGCGAATCGCGGGAACATCGCCGCGATGATCATGAGGCAGCAGGGCATGGACGGCCGGGCTCGGTTTCTCGAGTTTCATCAACCCCTTAGAAACGCGAGATCGATGTTTATTGCCCCTCTGCCTTCTCAGCCGCTCCGCTGAGGCCTTCCGCCAGGCCGCCGCCCTTCGGAGCGGCTGTATCTTGCGCCGCCTCGTCGGCCTTCTTCGCGCAGCCCGCGCTGCCCAGCGCCAGCGCCGCCGTCACCGTCACTACCGCCATCATCCTCATCCACTTCATTGGTCTTTCCTCCTGTCCGTGCTGGCGCCAAATTAGTGCGGAGGCGAATGCCCCAACCCCATCGCCGCGGGAATGCCCACGGCGCCCACGACGACCGTTCGCCAGCGTCAACCGACGGCGTCGCAAGAAACTAAATTATAGTCTCAAGCCCACCCCTTTTTCTCAACTTTTCCGAATCCGGGGCCTTCGATGCGGCGAATTCGCCCGGCGCACCGGTGCTGGCGGGTCCGCGCTTCCCGAGGCCGCCATTTATTTTTTGACCGCCTCTTTCACGTCCTCCACCGCGTCCTTTGCTGCGCCTTTCGCGTCTTCCGCGGCGTCCTTGGCGGCGTCTTTCGCATCTTCGGCCGCGTTTTTCAGTTTGTCGCCGATATCACTGAACGCTTTGTCGGCGGCCTTACCGGCTTTCTCGCCGGCGCCCTCTTCCTTGCATCCGGCGGCGCCGAGCGTCAGTACGGCCGCCATTGTCATCATCGCAAACATGCGCATCCATTTCATGGTGATTGCCTTTCTTCGCTCATGGCGATTTTTTGACCGAGGCGAAGGCCTCGTACATGTCCGTGGCGACGAAGTCCACGCCCGCCGAAATCTCGGCGCGCCAGCGCGTCTCGACTGCCTCGCGTGAACCTACATTGTAGCCGCGGTCCCATCCGAGACTTTCCTCGGGCGTGTGACCGTTCAGCGTGTAAAAACGAATCCAGTATCCCATCGCATGTGCGTGATCGACGAGCGCCTTCAGTCGCGCGGCGTCTTCGGGTGTCCACTCGCCGGCCCGTGGCGCACCGCCGGCCTCGACCGCGTGCCACGAATTGTTCCACCAGCGACGAAAATTATCGACGGGTTTTGACACGATCTTTTCCGCCGGCCGCGATGCTACAAATTTAATACGATCTTCCCCCGAGATTCCCACGGGCACCGATTCGTCGCTCTCTGCGGCGCCGAAGAGCAGCAGCTTCGCTCCCGTCGGGACTTCCTCGTAGAAGACATGGAATTGTCCGCCCGCACCCGAGGTGAGCACGAGAAGCGGTTTGATCTCCAGTGCGGAAACCTCGGAGATGGCGGCGGTTTTCAGCGCCGCCGTGGTCAGGTCCTCGTATTTTTTTAGCGTGTCCCACACGGCCCGGCAGTGCTCCGGCGAACTCTCTTTGAAGTCGAGGTTGAGCGCGACGAGGGGCCACGATCCATCGTTCCCTTTGGCGAGAGCCTCGCGCAGCAACGGGGCCACCGGCCCGAAGAAATAGTCCTCCAGCGAAGGCTCGTTTCCGCTGTAGGGCCGACCGTGCGAAACGATGCTCCGCGGCACGCCTGTCTTCGGATCGGTGTACCACACGAGGTCCTGCTCGATGGCGAGCGGAGTGCCGGTCGCCAGCGCGCGCGTAATGCGATCAGCCCACTTCCCGTCGTAGGGGTAACAATTGTGCGCGTCGAGCAACACGCGGTCGCCCGGCATCCATGCGGTGGCCTGCGCACCGGCGAGGTGCGGTACGGTGCAGGCAGCAATGACGACGGCTGTCCAGAGGGCGCGGCTCAATTGAATTTCCATTTCCGGATGTCCACGAAGTGCCCTTCAATCGCCGCAGCGACGGCCATCGCCGGACTGACGAGGTGGGTGCGGCCGCCTTTGCCTTGACGTCCCTCGAAATTCCGGTTCGAGGTGGAGGCGCAGCGATCGCCGGGGTTTAGGCGGTCGTCGTTCATCGCCAGGCACATCGAGCAGCCAGGCTGGCGCCATTCGAATCCGGCTTCCCGGAAAACCTTGTCGAGGCCTTCTT
>VFKU01000294.1 GCA_009885415.1 Rhodothermota bacterium | reverse complement strand
TTCGGCACGCTGTCGAAGCTGACGAACATGGAGGGCATAAAGTTCAATCCGATGATGCTCCTGCACGGCGAGCAGACACTCGAGGTGCCGCGTCCCTTGCCGGCCGAGGCGACGATCACGACCGAGGGCAAGATCACGCACGTGTACGACAAAATCAAGGGCGCGGTGATCGTGACCGAATCGATCAGCCGCGACGAGAAAGGCGAGATCGTAGCGCGGAACGAAGGCAAGGTCTTCATTCGCGGGCTGGGCAACTTCGGCGGCGATCGCGGGCCGAGCGGCAAGGTGAATGAAGCGCCCGACCGCGCACCGGACGCGGTCGAAGAAGAAAAGACCGACGAGAACCAGGCGCTGCTTTACCGGCTCTCCGGCGATCGCAACCCGCTGCACGCGGACCCCGCGATGGCGGCGATGGGCGGCTTCGACAAGCCGATCCTCCACGGCCTGTGCTTCTTCGGCTTCGCCGCGCGGCATGTGCTCAAGCGCTTCGCCGATTACGACGGAGACCGCTTCAAGAGTATCTCCGTGCGATTCGCGCGGCACGTGTTCCCCGGCGAGACGCTCGTGACCGAGATGTGGAAGGAATCGGACACGAAGATTCTGTTTCGCGTCAAGGCCAAGGAGCGCGACGAAGTGGTGATTACCAACGGCGCGGTGGAGTTACAGCCGGTAGCGACGGCGAAGTCCGGCAACGGTGCGGCGGCGAGCGCTGCCGGTGCCGCGAATCCTGCGGTGACGGCGATCTTCGACGAGATGGCCAAGCGCATCGCCGCGAAGCCGGAGCTGGTGCAGAAGGTCGGCGCGGTCTATCAATTCGACGTGACCGGCGCCGGCACGTGGTGTGTGGACTTGAAGACTGCGCCAGGCGGCGTACACTCCGGCGCGGCCGACAAACCGAACTGCACGATTAGCATGGCGACGGAAGATTTCATTGGCCTGATGACCGGAAAGCTAAACGGTCAACAGGCGTTCATGGCGGGCAAGCTCAAACTGAAGGGCGACATGATGCTCGCCACGAAGCTGAGCCTGTTGCAGGGCTGAGCGGGATCAGGCCTTCGGTCGGACGACCAGCACGGGGCAATGCGCGCCGCGCGCAACGCGCTCGGTGACGCTGCCAAGAAGCGCGTGCGCGATGCCTTTGCGGCCGTGGGTCGGCATGATGACGAGATCGATTTTGCCGTCGCGGGTCAGGTCCACGAGTGAATGGTGTGGCACGCCGATGCTCACTTGGATCTCCGTTTTTACGCCCGTGAGTTCCTTCGCCACCCGCTCGAGGTTTTCCTTCGCGGCCTCGACGAGGTACTGCGTGTTGTTTAGCGCGACTTGCGCGGTCCACTCGGGATAATCGAAGCGCGCGTCGGCGACGTGCGCGAGCACGAGGGTCGCGCCGAATTGTTTCGCGAGTTCAGTTGCCGCGGGGAGGCCGCTGTGCGAGAGGGCCGAGAAGTCCATCGGGCACAGGATGCGTTTGAGGCTGAGGCTGCCGTCCGCGGCGAGCGCTTCGTGCTCGGGATGCTTGACAATGAGCACCGGGACTTTCGCGAGCCGGAGCACCTTGTCGCAGGTGCTGCCGAAGACGAGCCGATCGAGGCCGGAGCGGCCGTGTGTCGGCAGGATGATGAGGTCTGCCTTGATTTCCTCGGCAAGTTTCACGACCTCTTCGCCAGCGGTCCCTTCGCGCAGGTGGGGCTTCACCTCGACGCCGAGCAGGTGCTCCTTGCGGACGAAATGGTCGAGCTCCTTCTTCGCCTGCGCGCGGATGGCTTGCAGCGATTTCTCAAATCCCGCCGCCGGTGCGTAGACGCCGCCGGCGCCAAGGGAGAGAAACGTGAGGTCGACCACGTGGACGCATTCGATGCTGCCGCCGGACATCTTCGCGAGCGCGCAAGCGTACTTGAGCGCGTACTGGCTGTACTCAGAGAAGTCGGTGGGCACCAGGATCTTCTTGAACGTCGGCATGTGATTCCCTTCCATTGAAACGCTGCGCCGGGTCTGCGGGCCGAATTCCGTGGCCCATTAGCGGCCGCGCAGCGCGGCTGCACCCTCGAAGCCAATACGATACGTGCCGGAGGCGGCGAAATCAACGCATCCGTCTTGCGCGCGCGGGGCTCGCTTCCCTTATGCCGAATCGTTTTGGGCGGCGAGTTCTTCGCCGGGATTGATGAAACGGTTCATCTCGAAGCGGTACTGCTTGTCATAGAGCTGCTTGTAGCGACCGGCAAGCGCGAGCAACTCCGAGTGCGTGCCGCGTTCTACGATCTCGCCCTTGTCGAGCACGAGGATTTGGTCGGAGCTGATAATCGTCGAGAGGCGGTGCGCAATGACGAAGGTGGTGCGGCCCTTTCGCAGGGAGCGCAGCCCGTCCTGAATCTTTTCCTCGCTCTCGCTGTCGAGGCTCGCGGTCGCTTCGTCGAGGATGAGGATACGCGGGTCGGAGAGGATCGCGCGGGCGATGGCGACGCGCTGGCGCTGGCCGCCGGAGAGTTTCACGCCGCGCTCGCCGACGACCGTCTCGTAGCCCTTCTCGAAGCCATTGACGAATTCCTCGCAGTGGGCGGTGAGCCCGGCCGCGCGCACTTCGTCCATCGTGGCGTTCGGCTTCGAGAATCGGATGTTGTCGGTGATCGTGCCTTCGAAGAGGAAGTTGTCTTGCATCACCACGCCGAGCTGGCCGCGGTAGTCGTGCAGCTTCAGGTTGGAAAGGTCTTTCCCATCGACGAGCACGCGGCCCTTCGTCGGATAGTGGAAGGCCATAATGATGCCGATGAGCGTGCTCTTGCCTGAGCCGCTGGGGCCGACGAGCGCCGTCGTCGTACCTGCCGGCGCGGTGAACGAGACCCCTTTGAGTACGGGCGCGCCGGGGGTGTATTCAAACCACGCGTTCTCGACCACGAAGTCTCCATGTACGACGCCGAGCGATCCGCGATGGGCGTCGCCATCGGACTCGGTGGCCATGCGGGGATCTCGCGGATACGGTCGAGCCCGGCGAAAGCCTCTGTGATTTGGGTGCCGATGTTCGCGATGCCGATCAGCGGGCCGGTGACGAGCGCCGTGACGGCGATGTAGGCGACCAGGGCTCCGAACGTCATCTCGCCCGAATGCACGGCACGGCTGCCGAGGATCATCACGGTCTTTCGGCCACTGGCATGCGCTTCGTTTTCTTCTTCGTAGGTTGAGTAGAAGTAGGGAGTCTTGGCTTCGAATTCCGCAGCGCACGTGTCCACTGCTTTGAATACGGG
>VFKU01000201.1 GCA_009885415.1 Rhodothermota bacterium | reverse complement strand
CAGCGGATGAGCGCGGGCCGCGGCATAACGCACAGCGAGTTCAACGCTTCGCGTGCGGAACCGGTGCATCTGTTGCAGATTTGGATCCAGCCCTTGACCCGCGGGATCGAGCCGAGCTATGAGCAAATCCGCGTGGGCGGGGACGCGACGCCGGAGCGTCTGCAACTCATTGCTTCGCAAGAGGGCGCGCCGGGCGTGGTACGCATGCACCAGGACGCGCGGGTTTTCCGCGGGCTAATGCTGAAGGGCGACCGCTTGAGCCACCCGATCGGCGAGGGCCGGTATGGCTACCTGCAGATAGTCTCGGGTTCGTTGCACGTGGACGGAGAGACGCTTTACGCCGGAGACGGCGCAGCCTTGAGCGGGACTTCGAAAGTCGATCTCGCGGCCGGGGACGACGCCGAATTTCTGTTTTTTGATCTGGCCTAAGGGTATCTACTAGGTTCAACGCGCCGTCCGGGACATCGGGCGGCGCGTGGCGTTTGCGACCCAAGGGAGACAGGGGATGTTCAAGCGAAATATTTTGGCGATGGCGGCGTTGTGCCTGGTACTGGTTTCCGCGCGGGCGATGGGCGAGGACCGGCCGCTCCGCGTCGCGTGTATCGGCGACAGCATTACCAATGCGGCCTCGTCGGGCGCGCGCGAGAAGACCTCGTATCCTGCGCAGATGCAGGGCATGCTGGGCGCGGGCTACGACGTGAAGAACTTCGGCGTCGGCGGTGCGACGATGCTCAGGAAGAGCGAAAAGCCTTACTGGACGCTCAAGGAATATGCCGAGGCCAAGGCCTTCGCGCCCGACATCGTGGTGATCAAGCTTGGCTCAAACGATTCGAAGCCGCAGCACTGGGACCGCGAAGCCTACGAGCGCGATTACCGGGACATGGTGGCGGAAGTGGCGGCGCTGCCGTCGCGCCCGAGGATTATTCTCTGTCGGCCAGTGCCTGCGTTTAGCGAATCATTCAAGATTCGCAACTCGGTGATTTTCGGGGACATCATCCCGATCATTGACAAGATTTCCTCGGAGTTTCGCCTGCCCGTGGTCGACGCATATAACGCGCTGCGCGAATACGGCCACACCTTTCCCGACGGCATCCATCCGAACGAAGAGGGATGCAAGGTGCTCGCCGGGGTCGTGGCGGAGATGGTGCGCACGGTCGCTTTCGGGATCGCGCGTGATTGATCGAATTTCGATAGCGGCGCTCTGCGCTGTGCTCACGATTGCGGACGCTTCATGGAGCGTCGAGGACGCCCCCGCCCGCTACCCGGAAACGCGCCAGATCGAGCAGGCGGACGACTACCACGGCACGAGCGTCGCGGATCCCTACCGCTGGCTCGAGACCGACGTGCGCGAGTCGAAGGACGTGGCGGACTGGGTCGAGCGACAGAACGAAGTGACCTTCAAGTATCTCGCTGCCATTCCCGAGCGCGAGGCTGTGCGCAAGCGGCTTGAGGAATTGTGGAACTTCGAGAAATTCTCCGCGCCCTTCAAGAAAGGCGGGCGCTATTACTATTTCAAGAACGACGGCCTCCAGAACCAGTCGGTGTTGTATACGCAGCCGCGGATCGGCGCGGCGGCCGAGGTCCTGCTCGATCCAAACACATGGTCGAAGGACGGGACGGTCGCGCTCGGGGGCACGGCCTTCAGCGACGACGGGAAGTATGTGGCGTATGCGGTGAGCGAGGCCGGGTCGGACTGGCGCACGTGGCGCGTGATGGAGATTGCGACGCGCACGGTGTTGCCGGACGAACTGCGCTGGACGAAGTCGAGCGGCGCGGCGTGGACGAAGGACGGTCAGGGATTTTTCTACGGCCGCTTTCAGCCGCCGGCGGAGGGCGAGACCTTTCAGGCGCCGAGTTACAACATGCGGGTGTTTTATCACCGTGTGGGTACGCCGCAGAGCGACGACACGCTCGTGTTTCAGAGGCCCGATCACCCCGAATGGGGTTTTCAGATCGACGTGACGGAGGACGGGCGCTATCTCGTGCTCACGGCGTGGATTGGCACAGACGATCGTTACAAGGTGTTCCTTCGCGACCTTGATGAGCCCGGGTCGCGCCCGGAATCCTTCATCGGCGAATTCGACGCGGGCTACGAGGTCGTAGGAAACGACGGCCCGCTCTTTTTCGTGAAGACGACCCGCAACGCGCCGAACGCGCGTTTGATCGGGGTGGATCTGCGCGAGCCTTCGCGTGAGCACTGGAGCGAGATCATCGCCGAGCGCCCCGAGGCGCTGCGAGAAGTGAGCTACATCGGTGGCGCCTTCGCCGCGTCCTACCTAAAGGACGCGCGCTCGCAGGTCGTAATCTACTCGAGGGCAGGCGAGGTCCTCCGCGAAGTCGAGCTGCCGGGCCTCGGCACTGCGGCCGGTTTCGATGGGGACGAAGATGATCCGGAAACCTTCTACGATTTTTCGAGCTACGCGATTCCGCCAAGCACCTATCGCTACAACGTGCGGACCGGCGAGGGCACCCTGCTCCGCCAGGCAAAAGTCGATATTGATCCCGCGGCCTACGTGACCGAGCAAGTCTTCTACGAGAGTAAGGACGGCACCCGCGTGCCGATGTTCATCACGCGCAAGAAAGACGCGCCGCTCGATGGTAATAACCGCTGCCTTCTTTTTGGCTATGGTGGCTTCAACATTCCCTCGACGCCCGGTTTTTCTGTGGCGCGGCTCGCCTGGCTCGAGCGCGGCGGGGTCTATGCCGTGGCGAACCTGCGCGGTGGCGGCGAATACGGCGAGGCCTGGCACAAGGCCGGCACGAAATTGCAAAAGCAGAACGTCTTCGATGATTTCATCGCCGCGGCCGAGTGGCTCATCGCGAAGAAATACACGAAACCGGAGCTGCTCACCATCCAGGGCCGCAGCAACGGCGGCCTCCTCGT
>VFKU01000873.1 GCA_009885415.1 Rhodothermota bacterium | reverse complement strand
CGCTCGCCCTCGCCCTCAGCGCATGTACCCCCGCTGTTCGCCTCGGCATGTTCGCGAGACGCCTGCGCAAAGTCCACCGCGTCAACGCCCGCGTCATCAGCTTCGGAAACATCACCGCCGGCGGCACGGGAAAGACTCCGGCCGTCATCGAGCGCGCCCAGGCCGAGCTCGCCGCTGGGCATCGCGTTGCCGTGCTCACGCGTGGCTACGCCGCGCCCGCTGGCCGCCGCCCAGCAGACTCGACCGCCCTCGGGGGAGAATCGCCCTACCACGCCCTCGGCGACGAAGCGGCACTGATTCTGCAGAAAGTGCCCGGCGCGATCGTGATCAAGAACGCCGATCGCGTCGCCGGCGCTCAACGTGCCATCGCCCAGCATGGCTGCGAGGTCCTCCTCCTCGACGACGGTTTCCAAACCCTCCGCTTAGCGCGCGACGAAGACATCGTCCTGATCGACGCCACCAACCCTTTCGGAAACGGCCATCTCCTGCCGCGCGGGATTCTGCGCGAAGCGCTGCAAGCCCTCCCCCGTGCCACACATCTGATCGTGACCCACGCGGATCGAGTGTCCACGTCCGATCTAGCTACGCTCGACCTACGATTGAAAGAGTTCGCGCCCCACGCCCCGATTCGCCACACGCGCCATGCGCCCGTCGCCGTGCGAAACCTTGCGAACGGAGAACGGTATCCTTTGGAATGGCTCCGCAGGCGAGAAGTGAATCTTGCCTGCGGCATAGCAAACCCTGATCGATTCGCAGACACCATCAGAGGACTTGGCGCCACGATTTCCAAGATGGCGACTGGGCTCGACCACGCGCCGATGGACGAGATAGTTTCCGCGCTTGAAGGCCCCGTCGTGATGACGGAAAAGGATGCCGCCCGGCTCGTTGCCCCGTTTCGGCAGAACACCTACGCCCTCGAAATCGCGCTAGTGGACCACCCCGGATAGGCGATCGGCGGCCTTCGCTATTCCCGCCCGGCCAGCCGCTCGCGCGCGGCCATCGCCGCGCCGACGACGCCGGCGTCCTCGCCCAGTTCGGCGAGGACGATTTGTGCGCGGCGCGCTGGGACTTCGAAGGCGTCTTTCATTGCGCGGCTTCGGATCGCGTTCAGGAGGGTGTCGCCGGCATGAATCATCCCACCGCCGAGCACGACCCGTTCCGGGTTGAGCAGGTTGATCAGGCTCGCGATGCCGACGCCGATCCAATCGCCGGTCTCTTCGATCACCCACTGGGCGAAGTCGTCGCCCCCCGTGGCCTCGTCGGAAACCATCTTCCCCGTGATCGCGTGCAAGTTCCCTCCGCAGGCCGCCACGAGCGTGGTCACGCTGCCCGCCTCGATACCCTCAATAGCGGTGTGCACTAGGCCCGTCACCGACGCGTACGCCTCGAGACATCCGCGCGCGCCGCAGCCGCATAGGCGTCCGTCGCGTTGCACCGTCATGTGTCCGATTTCCGCCGCCGTGCCATCGATGCCACGCAGCAGCCGGCCGAATACGACAATCCCACCGCCGACGCCGGTGCCGAGCGTCAGCATGCACATCTCCTGCACGCCGCGCCCCGCGCCGAAGCAGAACTCGCCGTAACACGCCAGGTTTGCGTCGTTGTCTACGAAACAGGGAACGCCGAGGCGTTCGCGCATCATCGCCGCCAAGGGCACATTGTGCCACCCGACCAGATTTGGCGGACTAAATACGACGCCCGTCTGCCAGTTCATCGGACCCGGCGCGCCGATGCCTGCCGCGCGTGCCGGCGCGTCGCCCGCTGTCTGGAGCGCCGCGCGCGCCGACGCCGCCATCGCATCGGCGATGGCCTCGGGGCCCGCGTCGGCCGGCGTGGGGCGCACGTCGTGACCCACGATTTTTCCGTCGAGCGCGACCGCGGCCGTCTTCACCCGCGTGCCGCCAAGGTCAATGCCCAGTAGGACCTCGTCCATGTTCACGCGCCCGGGGCCGCGCCTTTGTCGCGCTTCTGAATACCGGCGTAGGAATCGCGCAAGGTCACCGCGCGGTTGAACACGAGCCGCTGCGCGTTCGAGTCACGATCGACGCAGAAGTAGCCCTTGCGCTCGAACTGATAGCGATCGCCCGCCTTCGCGCTCGCCACGCTCGGCTCTACCACGCACGAAACCGTCTCTACCGAGTGGGGATTGATGTTGGCGCGCCAGTCCTGGCCCTCCGGCGCGTCGTCCGGGTCGGGCTGGGTGAACAAATGCGAATACAAGCGCGCCTCCGCCGCAAGCCCGCGCTCCGCGCAGACCCAGTGCAGCGTCGCCTTCACCTTGCGGCCGTCCGGCGCATCGCCGCCGCGCGTCGCGGGGTCGTAGCTGCAGCGCACCTCGATAATCTCGCCGCTCTTGGGGTCCTTCACCACGCTCGTGCAGGTTACGTAATATGCGTAACGCAGCCGCACTTCCATTCCCGGCGACAAACGGTAGAATTTCTTGGGCGGCACTTCCATAAAATCTTCGCGTTCGATGTAGATGACTCTACTGAAGGGCACCTTGCGCATCCCGGCTGAGGGGTCCTCGGGATTGTTGACCGCGTCCAGTTCCTCGACCTGCCCTTCCGGGTAATTCTCGATGACCACGCGCAGCGGATCGAGCACCGCCATCACGCGCGGCGCCGTCTTGTTCAGGTCCTCGCGAAGACAAGCCTCAAGTTGCTCGATTTCGTTCAGGCTGTCCGACTTCGCCACGCCGATGCGGCCGCAGAAATCCCGGATCGACGCGGCCGTATACCCGCGCCGGCGCAGCCCCGCGATGGTTGGCATGCGCGGATCGTCCCACCCGCTTACGTAGCTTTCGGCCACCAGCGATTGCAGCTTGCGCTTGCTCAGCACCAGGTAGGTCAGGTTCAGGCGGGCGAATTCGATCTGTTGCGGGTGATAAATCCCCAGCGCCTCGCAGTACCAGTCGTAGAGGGGCCGGTGGTCCTCAAATTCGAGCGTGCAGATCGAGTGCGTGATTTTTTCCAGCGAGTCCGACTGCCCGT
>VFKU01000557.1 GCA_009885415.1 Rhodothermota bacterium | reverse complement strand
GATGTTCGGCGTCGGCTGCACGATCGGCCTGGGCCAACCGCTCGCCGCCGTCATTCTTACCGGCGCGGTCGGCTCGCTCTTGCACTGGAAGACGCCGCTCCACGCCTTCGTGCATCGCGTCGGCGCGCAAGACCTCAACGCCATCTTCCGCCTCGTGCTCGTCGCGATGGTCATCCTGCCGGTGTTGCCGAACGAAAATTACGGCCCGCACGGGGTGCTGAACCCTTTTCAAATCTGGCTGATGGTCGCGCTGATCGTCGGCATCAGTCTGATCGCGTACATGACCTTCAAAATCTTCGGCCGGCGCGGCGGCACCTTGCTCACCGGAATCCTGGGTGGGTTGATATCGAGTACCGCGACGACTTTTTCCTACGCGCGTAACGTCCGGCGCGCGCCGGGCAGCGAAGGCCCCGGCGCGGCGATCATCGTCATCGCGTCCGCCGTGGTCATCGTGCGCGTACTCTTCGAGATCGGCGTCGTCGCGCCGGGCTATTTGCGCGTGGCGGGCCCGCCGCTGGGCATTCTGTTTGGCGTCCTCGCGGGGCTCGCTGCGATTTTGTTTGCGACGGGTCTACGCGGCCCGGCGAGCGAGATCGACGTCGCGCCGCCGGCGGACCTCCGCTCGGCTGTCATCTTCGGCCTGCTCTACGCGGGCGTGCTGAGCGCGGTGTCCTTCGGCAAGCTCTACTTCGGCGATTCCGGCCTCTATACCGTCGCCGCGATTTCGGGGCTGGCCGATATGGATGCGATTACGCTTTCGACCGCTCAGTTCGTGAAGGCGGGCCACGTCGCGCCAGACGACGGCTGGCGCATGGTCGTCGTCGGTATGTTGTCGAATCTCGCCATAAAAGGCGCGGCCGTCGGCGTGCTCGGCGATCGGCGTCTGCTCGCGCGCGTGGGCGGCGCCTTTGTAATCGCCGCGGCTGCAGGCGCGGCACTAATCGTATTCTGGCGTTAAACCTTCCATGATCGCATAGGTCCCATTCGTCCCATGGGTCCCATCCAATTTTCCTACGCCAAATACGTATGCGATTCGCGCGCCGCGCGCAGGTTTTCCTCGAAGTGTTGGAAGTTCTGCATGTCGGCGTTGACCACGTCGAGACCGTTTTCGAGCACGTAGGCGTAGGAGCGCTGGTAGGGGCTGAGGCCGGCGGCGAGCAGCTTGGGGTCGTAAAACTTGTCGAAGGCGGTCACGATGCTGTCCTCGGCGACGCGGCCGTACTTGCCGCCGTAGGGCTCGGTCGCGATCGGGCGGGCGGCCTTCATGCCGACCAGACCGATGCCCGCGTCCTGTGCGCGCTCAAGCAGAGGACGCAGTTCCTTGAGCGTGCCCTTGCCGTGGAGCAGCTCTTGCTTGCGGTAGTCGTACCAACCGGCAGGGCAAATCGCGATCATCGCGAGGCTGTACGCGCCGGTGTCAATCGCCGCCTCAAGGCACTCCTGCGCATTCTCGTGCGTGCTGATGCCGAGGTGCGAGACCTTCCCCGCGTCGCGCGCTTTCGCGAAGGCCGCGAGGAGTTCATCGCTCTTCACGAGCTCGGGGTTGTTCACGCCCATGAAGTAATACGCGTCGACGTGATCGATCTCAAGGCGTTGGAGGCTGAGGTCAAGCTGCCCGAGCCAGTAGGTGGCCGCGCCCTTCGCGGCTTCGGCGGTGAGCGCGCCCTCGGTGGTCACGCGGGCGGGCGCTTTGCTCACGACCCACACGTCCTTGCGGTGCGCCTTCAAGAACGGCGCGAGATATTTCTCCGATCCCTTGTAGTAATCGTCATACCCCACATCGAAAAAGTTCACCCCCTGCTCAAAGGCCCGCCCCAACAGCCGCACGGCCTTCCCGCCCGCCAGCGCCGCCCCGCAGCCAAAGACCAGCCGGCTCGACACGAACTTCGTCCGCCCCAACTGCCGGTAGCGCATGGATTCGGGCCGTTCGTTCCGGTGATCGAGGCCGTCTTCGGCTGCTGCGGCCATCGAGCAGGAGATCAGCGTGGTGCCTGCGGCCGCTGCTGTGGCTTTCATGAAGGTGCGGCGATTCATGGACGGTTGTTGTTGGCTGCTCATTGGTGGTTCTCCCGCGTCGCTTCGGTCAATCGCAGTGTCGGTCTATCGCATTTCGCTTAGAACCTGGCGCCAAATTTCGGTGAGACCGCGATCGGCGATCCAGCGCTCCATGTCGTCACGATACTCGATGACGGATGCGTTTGAAAGTATCGCATGAATGTCGCGGACATGCCGGTCTGAACCGCCAATGCGATAAAACTCAAGCTTGCCAATTATTACATACTCCGGCGGGGCGAGTGAGAAGCTGTCGTCTCCAATCTTTTCGCGGACTATGCGTTCGAAGGCCCACGCATCCAGCGGATCGCGACCCTGCAAATAGAAATCCGCTTTAAAGTTGCTGCTGTGTTGAATCACGTTAAAGTGGCCCCGCTGCCCTCTTGCAATTTCGATGCGGACAACTTCCTCGGGCGGTACGTAGAACATATCCGCGGGAAACGCCGCCAGCAACTCAGTGACGCGGTCGCGGGCCAGTCGAATGACGACATATACATCATTGGTAAATCGTGGCTCGCCGTATGAAATTGCCGCGACACCTCCGGTAATCATGTAGGGCAGACCCAATGACTCCAGCCGGCGCGTGAAAGGCAAGAAGGCCCTAGTCTCGGGCATAAAGAAAGGCCTCGCGCACGGCTTGCCGTACTTGTGACTCAGTCCAATCCGGGTGTTGCCGCTTTACGGCAGAAGTCTTTTGTTCTTGCGCGACCCAATACATGTCCATGGCCGCATCGAGACGCTGCGCAGGCGTCATGGTGCGCAGATTTCCCCTGTAGACCGCTTCCACTTCACGCACATGGGGTTGATCGGTTTCGGGTTCCGGCATCGAGGGTCTCGTCTTTCAACCAAACGATACCAGCCGCGCGGCCCGGGGGCAACGCGGCCGGCGGTAGGGTGGCGAGGAACTTTAGTCGCCGGCGGATTGCAGGGCTTGCTGGAGCAGGCCGAAGTCGCCTAGGTCGGCGGCGTGCGCGGTCTGTTCGCCTTCGCGGACGACCTTGTGGCACTGGACGCAGGTGAGGACGACCTGCACGTAGTTGAGCGCCGCGCCGTCGATGTTCTGCTTTTCAGCGGCGGCCACGATGCGATCAAGCGCGCTGCGGAAGTCATCGCCGTATTCCGCGTAGGAAGGCGAGTGCGGCTGGCTCCAGCGCGCTTCGAGGCTGATGCGCTGGAGTTCGCGGGCGTGTTCGCCCATGCGGTCGAAGTCGCCGAGCGAAAGCGCGGAGAGCAACTGCTGGGCGTGCTCGAGTTTTTGGCGCATCAGCGAGTCCTCGACCGTCTGCGCGAGGCGCAACTCGACCGCCGCTTTCTCGCGCGCCTCGCTGCGGCTGGTCAGTGTGGCCACGGCCACGGCCACGATTACGCTCAATCCGACGAAGCACCACGATTTGCGCATGACAACATCCTCCCTAGAGTTCCGCGTGCGGGCCGACGAAAGACGGCCTTCCTATGCGGCCGCGCACGATGGTAAAGAGCAAGACGGGTGCCAGTATACACCCCTCATTGGCGGCCTAGAAAATAAATGGATTTCCATCATCGCAGGCCCGCAGCTTGAGCGCGAAGGGGGCCAGCCTGCGCACGTCTGTTCAGGACACGGCTGACTCGGGCCCCTCGGAAGGTTTGCTTCGCGGCGGGAGGAGCGTCCGGACGGAGTCCTCCAGCGCGCGCGCCAGCGCTTTGCGATCGGAGGCCGCGAGCGGCGCGGCCCCGAAAACCAGTGTGGCGTCCACGCGCGGGACGCGCAGGAGATCCAGCGCGTGCGCTGCGAAGGGCACGTTGTCCACCCAGCAGACGTCGTGTTCAGGATCGGGGCAGACCGGAGTGCGGTGATATTGCAAGGCCGCGAGTTGCACCGGAACCCGGACCGCAATGGGCGCTTCGAGCAGCGCGGCGCGGAAGGGGAGAAGATCGTGCCCGAACGAAGTCGTGCTCTCGGGAAAGAGCAGGACGCTCTGGCCCTCCTCGAGCGCCGCGCGGACGGCGTCGTTCACGGTCTGAATCTCGCGCCACTGGGTCCGGTTGATGAAAATCGTGTTCATCGCGCGCGAGACTAACCCGACGAGCGGCCAATCGGCCATCTCGTGCATCGCAACGAACACGCACCCAAGCTGCTCGGCAAAGACGACGATGTCGAGATAGCTCAAGTGGTTCGAGACGATGAAGAATTGGTCCGCCGGTGGCCGGCCCTCGACCCTGACGCGCACATTCATAATGCGCAGCGCGCCCGAGGCCCAAAATTTCATCATGCGGCGGCGGGCCCGCCGCTCGGCACCGGGGGAGACGAAAACCAGCGGCCGGACACAAACGCGGAGAAACACCAACGGAACTGTCCACGCGCCCAAGGCCGTCAGCCGCGAACCCGCGCGCAGGTGGCCGCGCAAGCGATCGAGGCCGGTCTCGGGCCCGTCGGCCTCTGGCGTGGCGGGTGCAGGCTCTGTGACTTCGGCGTCCATGTAGGTCAGGGGTTTACGCGATCTCACGCGGGAATTCAAGCCCGGCGCCCGGCGACGGGTGCAATGCAGGCGGGGCGAATGATACGCTCGCGCCGATACTCAGAGCGCGTTGGGTGCAGAGGAGAGCGCATGTCGAAATTCTTCACGGTACTGACCGTCGCCGCCGCGTTCGTGATGGTCGCCCTTAATTTGTGGGGGCCCGGCGGGTATAGCACCTGGGCCAAGATGACGGCCTCGACCGGGTTCATCGCGCTCGCCGTTTCGCTCGGCGCGCACCGGCGGACCTACGGCCGGATCATGCTCGCAGGGTTGTTCTTGTCGTGGTGGGGCGACTGGTTTCTGACGGGCGGCGGCGATACTCGCTTCCTGCTCGGGCTGGTCAGCTTCCTCAGCGCGCATGTGATGTACTGCGTCGCCTTCGGCGTGCATGGCATCCGGCGGAGCTGGACGCTGGCGGCCGTGCCGCCGGTCGCCGCGCTGACCGGCGGGGTGCTGTGGTGGCTCACGCCCTACGTCGGCGCGGACATGACTTGGCCGGTGCGCGCGTACACGGCCGTCATCAGCATCATGGTGATCCTCGCCTTCGGCGCGAAGGGTGCGGGCGGGCCTTGGGCGATTCCCGTCGGTGCGGTCTTGTTTTATTTCTCCGACATTTCCGTCTCGTCCGGGCAATTCGTGAAGCCTGACTTTCCGAATTATGTGTGGGGCCTGCCCTTCTATTTCATTGGACAGGTTTTTCTCGCGTGGAGCACAAAGGACGCGACGGGCGGCCCCAATGTAAAGAAAGCGCCAGACGCAGCGAAATGAGCGCTAGAAACGTGAGTCGAATCGTTGTCGCAGGCGCGGGCGCGTGGGGCGGGTGGATCGCGTTGTGCCTGCGTCGCGCGGGACATCGGGTGACGCTGGTCGATCCCTGGGGCCCCGGAAACGCGCGCGCGAGTTCGGGCGACGAGACGCGAATCGTCCGCGCGAACTACGGCGCCGCGACACACTATGTCGGGATGGGTGTGCGTGCGCTCGAATTGTGGCGAGAATTCGAGCGGGCGGAAGGGATCGAATTGGTCCGCCGCTGCGGGGTGCTCTGGATGGAAGGCTCGCGCGACGAAGCGCACCGCGCCTCACTGCCGCTGATGCGCGCGGCGGGCGTTCGATTTGAAGAACTTTCGCGGGCCGATCTCGCGCGACGCTATCCGCAGATCGATACGCAGGACATCGAATACGCGATTCTAGAATCGGACTCTGGTTACGCTTTCGCGCGGCGAGCGTGCCGCGCTGTGGTCGAGGCCTTCGCGCGCGAAGGTGGCGAGTACGTCCACGGCGCCGTCCAGCCCCTGAGCGCCGCAGGATCGTCGCTCGTCCGCGTGCAGCTCAACAACGGCGCGACCGTCGAAGCCGACGCTTTCGTGTTCGCGTGCGGCCCCTGGCTTCCCGAAGTCCTGCCCGACGTGCTCGGCGGCGTCATTCGCCCGACACGTCAGGAACTGTTCTACTTCGGCGAGCCCGCCGGCGACCGCGCCTTTTCCGACGATACGATGCCCGCGTGGATCGACCACCGCGAGTCGATGTGGTACGGCATTCCGGGCAACGAGCATCGCGGTTTCAAAATCGGCGATGACGAACGCGGGCCCGACACCGACCCGACGACCCAGGAGCGCGTGCCCACGGCCGCGATGATCTCGAAGACGCGTGCGTATGCGGCGCATCGTTTCCCCACGCTCGCGCACGTGCCGATCACCGAGGCGCGCGTGTGCCAATACGAAAACACGCCCGACAACGATTTCATTATCGACCGCCACCCGGCGCTCGATAACGTGTGGATCGCCGGCGGCGGCTCGGGGCACGGTTTCAAGCACGCGCCGACAATCGGAGAGCATGTGGCGCAGCTCGTCGCAGGCCAGGCACGCGTGCGTAACGAATTCGCCCTCGCGCGCTTCGAGCGGACGGTGCGGCAGTGAGGCCTTACGCTTGTTTCGGCTTGAACAGGCGGAACAGCCATCCAAGCGGATCGTAGTACCGATCGACGACGCGCTCCTTGAGCGGGATGATTGCATTGTCCGTGATGTTGATGTGCTCCGGGCAGACCTCGGTGCAGCAGCGCGTGATGTTG
>VFKU01000616.1 GCA_009885415.1 Rhodothermota bacterium | reverse complement strand
TTCCGCGTCCGCACCGGACCAGAGCGGCCCGCCGAGCCCCGCCGGCGAAGATTCGATGAGCGTGCGGCGGCGCGTTTCGGCCCAGCCCAGGCCTGCGACGGCGCCGCCGGCGATCGCCATTAACAGCACGGCCGCCAACCCGATTCGCCACGCGGGCAATGCGGAAGCGCGCCGGGGCTGCCGCGCGCTCGGGACGGAATCCTTACCGGCCCCCGTCTTTCGCTCGACCGCGACGCGGACCTCACGCAGCGCCGCGCGCAATTCCGCGGCGCTCTGATATCGCTTCGCGGGATCGGCCTGGCAACATTTTTCGATGATCGGATCGAGCGCGGCGGGGACTTCGCCGTGGATTTTCGAGGCGGGCTTGGCGAGGCCCGTCGGGCGATCGCCGGTGAGCACCTCGTAGAGCATCACGCCGACGCTGTAGATGTCGGCGCGTGCGTCGACCGTCGACGTGTTCTTTAGTTGCTCCGGCGGCATGTAGTGCGGCGTGCCCATGACGAGCGACGCCGACGTTACGTTTGGATTGCCCATCAGCTTCGAGATGCCGAAGTCCATCAGCTTCACGCTGCCGTTTTCGAGAATCATCACGTTCTCGGGCTTGATGTCGCGGTGCACCGTGAAGCGATGCGCGTAATCGAGCGCGGCGCAGAGCGCGTCGAACATGCGCAGGATGCCGGCAATGGGCAAGCGCTGGCCGGGGGGCACCTGGTCGAGCATTTGCCGGAGCGACTTGCCCTTGAGCAGCTCCATCGAAATGTAGACGATGGTGCCGGCGCGGCCGATGTCGTGTACGCGGACGATCGAGGGATGCGAAAGACTGCGCGCGATTTTTGCCTCGTTGAAAAAGCGATCGAGGATGACCTTGTCGTCGGTGTGATCCGGCAAAAGCGTCTTGAGCGCGACTTCTTCGCCGAGAATCTTGTCAAAGACGCGGTAGATGCGGCCCATTCCGCCGCGGCCGACGATGCCGCGCACTTCATAGCGCCCGGCGATGGTGTCGCCGGTTTTGATGGAGCCGGGTGTCGGAGAGTCCGCCATGATGCGGCTGATCCTAATGCGTTGCGCCGCGCCACGCAACGACACCGGAGGGGTCGCCGCCGCCATGCGTGCCGCGATGCTTGACATTTCCCGCGCCAAGCCGCATGCTGAAGTTGCGCAAGGTTTAGTGTCCGGGGGGCCGGCGGTGCGGCTGGCAGGCAGGAACTCTTTCTCGTGGCGATTTCGGGGGTAGTGGGCTTTTTGGGCTTCGGCAATATGGGCGAAGCCATCGCGCGCGGGCTCGTGCGCGCTCGCGCCATCGAAGGCCGCCAAGTCCTCGCCTACGACGTCGACCCGGCCAAGGCCCAGCGCGCCGCGACCTTCGGCGGAGGGGCCGCCGCTTCCGCCGCCGATCTTGCGCGCGGGGCCGACACGCTCCTGCTCGCGCCCAAGCCGCAGGACATGCGCGCGGCCTTGGAGTCGCTCCGCGGCGCACTGCGCCCACAAACCCTCGTGATCTCCATTGCGGCGGGTATTTCCACCGGATTTATCCAGGAAATGCTCGGCGCACAGACGCGGGTCGTCCGCGCTATGCCCAATACCCCCGCGCTTGTGGGTGCCGGGGCGACGGGTTTCGCCCCGAGCAAAAATTGCACTCATGCCGACGCTGCGACCGCGCGCGCTATCTTCGAAGCCATCGGCATCGCGGAGCAGGTCGACGAGGCGCAGCTCGACGCCGTTACCGCGCTGAGCGGAAGCGGCCCGGCTTATTACTTCGCTTTCGTCGAGGCGAGCGCGCTGGCCGCCGAGGGTCTGGGCCTTCCTGCCGCGCAAGCTGGACGTCTCGCGGCGCAGACCCTGTACGGCGCGGGGCTGCTCCTGCACGACTCGGGTGAACCCGCGGGCACGCTGCGCGAGCGAGTCACTTCCAAAGGTGGAACGACGGCCGCGGCGCTTGCGATTTTCGCCGCGCGCGATCTGGCGGGCACAGTACGCGCGGGGATGGACGCGGCCGCCGCGCGCTCGAAGGAATTGGGACAATGACTGCCGGGCGACGCGCCGGTGGAATGTTGTATTGCAGAGGCCGCGAGGCCGTAAACAGAGAGAAGGAGTTGAGATCATGAGCGAGCAGACGATGGACCGCCCCGGGGGACTGACCGAGACCGCGCTCGAGCTGACGCAGCGTCCGAATTCGATTTTCCGCCGGGCACTCTTCGGCGGCTACAAGACCCAAGACGTGGACCATTACGTCGGGCGCGCGGCCGATGTGCTGGAATCGCTCATCGAAGAGAACAAAGTCGCCAAGGTGGCGCTCGACGAACAGAGACAGCGCGAAACGGAGTTGCGCACGGCGCTGTCGTCTTCCCTGCGCTTCACCGACCACATTGTGGCCGCGGCCAAGCGCGAGGCCTCCTCGCTGCTCCAGAGCACGCAGGAGCGTGAAGTCGAATACCGCGAGCAGACCGCCGTCAATCGTCCTTCGACGCTCGCGCAGGAAATCGAAGCGCTCCGTGCACAGCGAGATCGCCTCGCCGCCGAGCTGAGCGCCTCGCTCGACAGCCACATCCGCTTGCTGACGGCCGTCGAGACGAACTCGATGCCGGAACTGCAGCGCGCGCGGGTCAACACGCTCGTCAACGGTACGGAACGCGCCGCCTGAGCGCGGCCGCGCCCCAGGGAGCCTGACCATGTTTCTCGCCGCGGCGTTGATCTGCATCGGCGCCGCGACGGCGCAGACGCCCCCGGCGCCGAAAGAGTTCTTCGCCGAGTTCACGAAGCAGCGCGACGCTATCGAGACCTTGCGCGCCGACTTCGTGCAGACGACAACGACGCCCGACGAGACCACTGTTTCAAAGGGCACGCTCATTTACATCCGGCCCAAGCGGCTCCTTTTTCGCTACGCCGATCCGCCGCTCGTCTATATGATCGACGGCCTGCGCGTCTACGAATACGACCCCGGCATCTCGCAAATTGAAATCATGGAACTCGAGGATCGGCCGGAGTCCGAGGCCTTCTATCTCGGCTTCGAAAGCAACGTGGACCGCCTCCAGGAAGCCTACGACATTCACGTGCTGCCCCCGGACGATCCCGAAAAATTCGCGCTCGCGGTCGAGTTCGTGCCCAAACCGAAGACCGACGGTGAGGATCCTTACTTCCAGCGCGTGCGCCTGCAATTGCGGAAGAAGGACTATCTCCCCGCCGAAATCCTCATCGTGAACGACGAAGAATCGCAGACCTCCTTCGCCGTCACCGACTTCGCCATCAACGAGAAATTACCTGAAGATCTCTCGCACATCCGCGTGCCGGAAGGGACCGCGATCATCGAAAACGACGAGTCCGCGGACGATGCCCCCGCGGGGGGGCTGCTGTTCCCGCGTGAAGCCGCGCCCAAGGTCGAGAGCGAAGATACCCCGTGAAACCGATCGTCCTCGCGTCGGCCTCGCCGCGCCGGCGCGCCCTGCTCGAGGCGCTCGGCATCGTTGTTGACGTGCAGGCGACCGGCGTGCCGGAAATCGAACACGGCGCGCCGCGAGAAGTCGCCATCGAGAATGCCATCCGCAAGCGCGACGACGCTCGCGCGCGCGTGACAGGTCCCGCGCTGATCATCGCCGCCGACACGGTCGTCGCGCTGGGCGACGAACTCTTCGGCAAACCTGCTACGCTCGACGAGGCCCGCGACATGCTACGTCGCCTCTCCGGCCGCACGCACGAAGTGATGACCGCGGTCGCCGTGGCCGACACCGCCGCGCAACGCGCGGTCGAAGGCATCGAGATCACGCGAGTCACCTTTCGTGCACTGACCCGCGACGAGATCGACACTTTCGTTGACGCCGTGAAGCCTCTCGACCGCGCGGGCGCCTACACGGTCGACGGCCCCGGCAGCCTCCTCGTCGAGCGCTACGAGGGCTGCTACACCAACGTCCTCGGCCTGCC
>VFKU01000348.1 GCA_009885415.1 Rhodothermota bacterium | reverse complement strand
GCATAGGTGCCTTCCGCATCCTCGAATACAAGGACGCGCCCGACGGCAAGCGCGTCGCTAATTCCGGCGATGGCTGGGTCTTCGCCGTCGAGTTTGGCGAACATCCGCGGGCGTATTCAGTGGTGGCCTATGGACAGTCGGAGTATCCGAAGTCGCCGCACATGGGCGATCAGGCGAAACTTTTCGCGAATGAAGAAATGAAGCCGGTGCGATTCAGCGAGGTGGAGATAAAGGCGCATGTTGAGGCGGCGTACCATCCGGGCGATGAGAAGGTCGAGACCGCCGGCGCGACAGATTGAAGTTTCGCGCAGGTCGTCACGGTTTGATCGCCTTTTCGGGCCAACCGTATGCTTCAGTCATCACAGGATTCGATCCAAGAAGCCTTTCAAAATCCAGAATCGATTCTAATGATCCTGCAATCGCGTCGGCGATTTTCTTGTCTAGCTGATCCCCGAGGTTAGACCTATAATTGTACGTGATCACGATCCCCTGCTTCTTGAGAAGGATTCTGGGAATCGCGACGGAACTAGCCCTCATCATCACCAGATAAGTCGATGCTTGGCTGGCGTCGAGCCAAACGCTGTTCTTGAAGAGCATCGAATGTTCGATCCACGCTGGATTTGGCACGGAAAGTAGTTTGAATCTTAGATCGGAGTCCTTAATGGTCGGATACCCGAGTCCGTGCTCCGAAATATGCATCGGACGTGGGTACCGACTAAGAAATTCGGGATCTTGAGCGAGCAAAGCGGCAAATTTTTCGATGCCTTCTCGCTGTAGTCTGACCGTCTTTGTCAATTGCTCCGGACTTGGGTGTCCGACGATCGATGCGTCGACGGCGTAGAAGCCATATTTTTGTTGTCCTCTCAAATAAGTGAGGATCGCGTCCGCATCGGTGTTTTCGAGCGGAGCATCCATATCAACTATATGATAGGCACTACCGTAAAGATGAAGATGCTTTGTATAATTGCCACCGTTAACTGATGTGTAAGGAATGAGGCGGAAATCCGCCCGAAGATTGCCCTGCTCGAAAGGCATCCCGCCATCGCGAGTGAAATCTCTGCGGCCTCCGTAACGAGCGCCCGCGATATTCTCGACGTCCTCGGAAATCAGCCCCTGGCGTTCGTACGTGACGACGACAATCTCAACGGATTTGAGGGCGGCCTTCGCCGCGTCGATCGCGTCAATCGTTTCAGAATCGCCGCGCAACACACCAATAAGGTTTCGCTCTTCGTCGGTCAGCGTTTGACCGGAAATCGCTGGCGGTCGAACGCAGCCGGATAGAAGGGTTGCAATGGTGGGCGCACAGCATACGAGGCCCAGCGTCTTGGATGCGTACCGCATGAAGAGGAGAATAACACGACACTGCGGGATGCCGGAGAACGAAGGCAATTGGCGGGTCAAGACCCGCCCTACG
>VFKU01000522.1 GCA_009885415.1 Rhodothermota bacterium | reverse complement strand
CAGCGCGCGCTGGTCGAGGAATACCTCCAGCGACAGCGCCTCGAGCATCGCGGTGTTGCGCGTTTCCCGAGCTTCCACGTGTATCCGCACCTCGCGCTGTGGGCCGTACAATCGAAGGTGAAACCGGGCACGGCCGCATGGTGGGCCATCAGCGGAAACATGCCGACCGACTATATCGCGCGTGCGCCGATCGCCGAACCCCGCGAGGCCTTGCAGCTCTTCTCGCAGCGCTGGCGTGAAGTCGCGGATTACATGAAACGCGGCGAGGCGCACCCGACTATCACCATGGGGCCGCCGGATAAGTGGACGGAACTCGCGCCGCTCCTGCGCACGCGCGCCGATGCCGTTCTCTTTCTCGCCGCGGACGACGCGTTATGGAAAATCTCGCCCGGCCCGAGCTAAACCCCGCTCACCCGGGATACGAGTACCCGTGCTTCTTCGCGTATTCCTCGGCTTTTTTCAGGCGGCGTTTCGAAAGATAACTGCTCATCATCGAGCGCCCCACGGACCAGATGATCATCGCAGCACCACCCACATACAAAATCACGAAGAACCACGCGGCGAAGAAAATAGGCGCTTGCGAGAATACGTCGAACTGACTCAAGTTGCTCGTGTTTCGCAGGGCGTTGGTATCGCCGGCGGTCGCGAGTTGGCCGCTCGAGAATGCGTACCTCGGCGTCTGCCAGGGCATGAGGATCTCGCGAAAACCCGGCGCGACGGAAAGAAAAATCGCACCGGCCAAACCGAAAAACAAGAATGCCGCGATGTACGCGCGCTTCGTCGGCGGCTGATAGCCGCTCCCGGTCAAGATCGGCCGGTTATCATCCACCGGACCCAGCGCAAGCCGCGAACTCCCCTCCTTGGCGCGTCCCTCGAGACCGAAGGGTTTCGCCCCGTCCTCGCCCTCGAGTCCGGTGTCGAGAACGCCCGCCTCGCGCACCAGCGACGCGGACTGGTATACCTTCGAGGGCTCCTCGGCGTCTGGACTCTTGCTCAAGAGATCCTGAAACGCCGTCCCGGAAGACTTCGGCGCTTCGACCGGCGCCGCCACACGCACGGGAGCCTCCTCTCGCTTCACCGAACGCAACTGACCCGACAACGCCGGATCGTCGCGCAGTAAATCCTCGAAGCTGACGCCTGCAACCGGCGCAACGGCCGGCCCCGCCGAAGAAGCCGACGCACGCTTCTTCTCTGACGCCTCGCGCCGCATTTCTTCCTTCTTCTCGCGACGGCGGGCATTGCGCGCCGCCATGCAACTCGTGCACAACTTGCGTCCCGTCGAGGTGAGCTGTGTCCGCTCCTTACTCAAAGGCGCGCTGCACACATCGCACGACACCGCGCACTTCGCACAGATCGGCGCGCCCGTCTCCGAACAAAACGCGATGCTATCGCCTTCGCCACAGGTCCGGCATTTCATTGTCGCCATGATTCAAAATCCGCCTCATGCCACTGCCGACTACTCTAGCAATCTGAACTCCGCACCACCAACCGTCACTAGCGGCGACCCCAGTCAAGGCTGAACATCGAGAATCCTCCTCGCGATGCGTTCGTCTTTGGTGGCATAGTTCAACCCGAGACCGTCCCCCAGCACCAGCACGCAGTGCGTACTCTCTATTGTCTTGGCAATCTCCATAGGGAGACCTTTGGAGAAATCCATCCCATCGGAGGTCGCGCATTGCACACCGTCTAAATCGACTGCGGGCGGCATACCATCGTAGATCCACACCGCATCGAATCCTGTGAAAACCTCTTCGTCGATCGCTCTCCAGATGTTCTCAAAGCTCAACCATGTGTTTCCATGCGTCACTTCGTGCGGCATTTTATGGAATAGCAATACCCCGCTAAGCTCCTCTTGAGTG
>VFKU01000318.1 GCA_009885415.1 Rhodothermota bacterium | reverse complement strand
GCTCGTGGCACTGCTCGGACTGGCCTCGTCCGCCTTGGCGCAGCAGGCCACGAAAAAGGACGAACTCAAGGCCGCCTTCGTTTTCCAGTTTGCGAACTACGTGCAGTGGCCGGAGTCGAGCTTCAAGGACGCTTCGTCGCCGATTGTCATTGGTATCATGGGCAACGAGGCGATGTTGAAGATCCTCACTGCGGCGGTCCGCGGCAAGATTGTTGGCGCGCGGGGCATCAACGTCGTCGATGTCACGGATGGAAAGACGGCGGATTCCTGCCACATCCTTTACATTCATTCCTCGGACGACAAGCGGGTGGACGACTATCTCTCGTACACTCGCGCGAAGCCGGTACTCACGGTGAGCGATGACGAGAATTTCACCAAGGAAGGCGGAATCATCCGTCTCTTCGAGAAGGACAACAAGCTCCGCTTCGAAATCAACACAGACGAGGCCGGGCGCTCGGGCCTGCCGATCAGCTCCAAGCTGCTCGGCCTGGCGCAGATCGTCCGCGACAAGCCCTAAGCGGGGGTCCTCTCCCCCGCTTCGCGTCACGCAACTTCTCCAGTGTTTCTACCGCGTTGATCCCGCGCGGCCGCTCTGGCAGCATGGCGTCCCACGATTCCGCACTCTCGAGGACGACCCCATGGATTTTCGGCTTTCGCCCGACCAACTTAGCTTGCAGCAGACGGCGCGCACTTTCGCGCAGAATGAAATGCGGACGGTCGCGGAGGAAATCGAGTCCTCCGGCCGGCCGCTGTCGCGCGAGTGGATGCGGCGTTACGCGGAGATGGGTTTTCTCGGCGTGAATGTTGCGGAGATCTATGGCGGGCTTGGCCTGGGCAATCTCGAGGCGTTGCTTGTGCTCGAGGAATTCGCGAAGGTCTCGTCGGCGGTGGCCTTCCCCATCTTCGAATCTTGTGTGGGGCCGGTGCGTGCGATCGAGCATTTCGCGCCGGAAGAATTGCGCCGAAGGGTCCTGCCGCGGGTATGCGCGGGCGAGAGCATCGTCGCGGTGGCGATGTCGGAGCCGGACGCGGGCTCGGCGCTGACGGATCTGAAGACGCGCGCGGAGATTCGCGGGAACAAGATTGTGGTGAACGGGACGAAACGCTGGTGCTCGGGCGCGGGGCATTCGGACGGCTACGTGGTGTATTCGCGGATGTCGGCGGATGCGGGCGCGAAGGGCATCGGCGCGGTGTATGTCGAGAAGGACGCGCCGGGGCTGAGTTTCGGCGAGCAGGAATCGTTGATGGGTTTTCGCGGCGTGCCGAGCGCGGACCTCTATTTCGACAATGTGGAAGTCCCGATCGAAAACATGATCGTCCCGGCGGGCGGCTTCAAGAAATTGATGGAGGCCTTCGACCTCGAGCGCTGCGGCAATGCGACGCAGGCGCTGGGGCAAGCCTCCGGCGCGCTGGACGAAGTCGTGCGTTACGTTCAAGAGCGGCAGCAATTCGGAAAGCCGATCGTCGAGTTTCAGGCGGTGCAGATCAAACTCGCGGAGATGGCGATGCGGGTCGAAGCGGCTCGGTTGCTGATTCATCGCGCGGCCGTGAACGCGGAGACGGGGCTGCCGAGCCTCTTCGAGTCCAGCGTGGCGAAGTGTTTTGCGAACGAAATCGCGCGCGAGGTGACGGGTCACGCGGTGCAGCTCATGGGCGGCTACGGCTACTCCAAGGAATTCGGCATGGAGCGACGCCTGCGCGACGCCT
>VFKU01000490.1 GCA_009885415.1 Rhodothermota bacterium | reverse complement strand
CGTGATTGCGCTGGTGCTTGCTCCGCTTTTCGGCGAGGGCCTGATCTAACCTGGGTTCAATTCATCCGTCTCCGCCGCGCGTAACGCGCGGGCGGAGACGTTTCGTTGTTCTGCGGATCAAAATTCGATCGGTTTCGCGCCGTAGTCGTCGATCAGTATCCGGCGGGCCTGCCCGGCGGTGAAGAGTGAACCGGTGACCACCAGCGGCAGGCCGGCCGTCTTCGCCTCGGCCACCCCGCGCTCAAGGGCCTCGGGCAGCGAAGCGATCTCCTCCCGAACCAAGGCGCGGGCGCAAGCGCCAAGCGCGGCGACGGGCAGCGCGCGCGGGCCGTCGAACTGGGTGAGAATCAATCGCCGCGCCCGCGAGGCGAGCGCGGCGATAATCGCGGTGGCGTCTTTGTCGCTCGACACGGCCAGCACGACGATGCACGGGCCGGACAGCGCGCGGGCGAGTTCTTGCGCGCCGGCGGCGTTGTGCGCCACGTCGATGATGACCTCGGGCGACTCCAAGACCCGTTCGAGCCGGCAGGGCCAGCGGGCCGCGGCGAGACCAGCCACAATGGCTTCCGCGTCGAGCGCCGGACAGGCCGCGCGGAGTTCGAGCGCGGCGGCGACCGCCAGCGCGGCATTAAACCGTTGGTACTGGCCACCGAGTCCCAGGGGGACGCGATCGAGATCGAGCCCGAGACCAGAAAAGCTGAAACGTTGCGCCTGCGGCGGGCCTTCGATCGAGAACTTAAAGTCGCTGCCAATCTGCCGCACCGGAGCGCCGAGTTCCTGTGCGCGGCGGCAGATCACGCCGGCGGGGCCGTCCAGGGGCTCGCCGAGGATGAGGGGCACCCCGGGCTTGATGATGCCGGCTTTTTCGAAGGCAATTTTTTCAAGCGTGTCGCCGAGATATTTAGTGTGCTCGAGGGAGATGTTTGTGATGACGCTGACCTCGGGGAGAATAATGTTGGTCGAGTCGAAACGGCCGCCCATGCCGACCTCAATGAGGCCCACGTCCACACGCGCCTCGGCGAAATGACGAAACCCGATGGCGGTGCAGAGCTCGAAAAAGGTCGGGACAATTCCCTCGCGGGCGGCCACTTCGCGAAAGAATTCGATGTGCTGATCGAGATCGGCGGCGGGGATTAGTTCGCTATTGACCAGAAAGCGTTCGCGGACGCTGATGAGGTGCGGGCTGGTGAAGCGGCCGGTCCGGTAGCCCGCCGCGCGCAGCATCGCATCAAGCAGGGCGACGACGCTGCCTTTGCCGTTGGTCCCGCCGACGTGGACGGTGGTGTATTGCGTCTCGGGGCGGCCCGCGGCGTCCATCAGCCGGCGAATGTTTTCAAGGCCGAGCTTGATGCCATGCAGTTCGAGACTGTAAAGGTACTCGACGGGAGTCAAGGGGCGTACGCTCGCGGGCCGCGACTATTGCGGTGTCATGTAGGCCAGGAGCTTGCCGAGGAAGGGCCGCATCTCGGTGCGCT
>VFKU01000759.1 GCA_009885415.1 Rhodothermota bacterium | reverse complement strand
CTTGCCGCTGATGCTCGCCGCAAACCCCGGCGCGCTCAACAACAGCCCAGCAGCAATCGCCGCCAATCCTTGAAGCTTCCTCACTTGTGTTCCTCCCTTTTCATGAATGAAATGAATTGATCGCTACGAACGCAACCTTGGAAACCGCATCATACAGAGGAAATCCACACGGGACAAGCCCCCTTTCCTCCGCAAAAACGCTACTTTTTCGGACTTTTCTCGGCCAGCCATGCCGCCAATTCGGCCTCAGAATCGATCATCACCAAGCCCTGCATCCGGTAGTGACCCAGCCCGCAGAGCTGCGAGCACGTAATCTCAAAATTGCGATCAGGGAGACCGGTTTTCTCGCGGAGTTGGGCGGTGGTCATCGTGGGCGTGAAATGGACCGGGATGGACATGCCGGGGATGGCGTCCTGTTTTACGCGAAACTCGGGGACGGCGAAGCTGTGGATCACGTCGCGGCTGGTGAGATGGATCAGTGCCGGCCGCCCCACGGGCAGACGGAGAATTTTGGAGACGATGTCGTCCTTGGCGGCGGGGTCGTTGCGATCGAGGCCGAGAGGGTTTACCTCGTCGTCGATGAGATCGACCCGCGCGCGGCCGAATACGCCGTCGGCGCCCGGATAGTGGGTGGTCCAGAGGAACTGCTGGGCAACGACGCGGACCTCGAAGGGGTTCTCGCTGGGCCGGGGCAGCGCATCGACTTCGGCGATCCAGAAAGGGATGGAGACGCCGACAAGCAAGGCAATTTCGATGAGGACAATCGCGGCCTCGATCCACGAACTGATATGAGTCTTCGCGCCGTCGTGGCTGGCCGCGGGATTTTTCGATTTGCGAAAGCGGACGAGGCAATAGACAAAGAATACGCCCCAGCCAACGAACATCACGACCATGAGGATATGGACCATGGCGATCAGGCGGTCGATTTTTTCGCCGTGCGCGCTGGCGAGCAGTGGGAGCCAGAGCCAATTACCCATGGTGCACGTCCAATCCTTCGACGGAGCCCCGGTCGGCGGCCTCAGCAGCCGCGAGTTTTTTCGCGCGCCGCCAGAGGAGGAAGCCAGCCGCAATCATCCCGGCGAAGAGCGTGTAGGTCGTGCCGAGGAGGGTGAGGATCGCCATGTTGAGGCTCTCCGTCTGCGGATCGCCCTTCGCGCCGAAACACACGGCGCACGCCCACACGTGGGTGGGCGAGAGCAGCGCGAAGCTGAGCCCGGCGATCGCGGCGAGTCGCTTCATAAATAGCCGAGCCCCTGGGATTTTTTGAGGAAGCGGATCGCGTAGACGCCGAGAGCGATCGTGGCCGCGGCGGAAATAACACCCGCAGCGCCCGCGCCGAGGCTGTCAGTGCGCGACATTTCGCGGAAGCACCAGAGAGAAAAGCCTCCGGCGAGCACGGCGCTCACGAAGATGAAAGCGAGATGGACGGCCTTGAGCGACACGTCAGTGCGCCTCCTCTTGCGCTGCGTTCAGTACTTGCGTGCCTTCGATGGTGCTGCTCTTGCCGAGCAGGAAGAGACCCAGCATCAGCGCAACAAAAATAGCGGCAAAGGCGAGCGTCCCACGCACCCAAGGGCCGTCGGCGCGCGCGTGCATCATAGCGAAGAGCACGATCGCGGCCTGGACCGCCGCAATGCCGAGGACAATCGTGGGACTGGCGGTGCCGGTGAAAGACGTCGCCGCGGCCGCGAGCGCCAGCCCGAGGATCGCGGCGAAGGCGATCAGGTGGCTGCGGGTGCGCTTGCGAATGTCGGCCGTGTCCATGCGCGAGGTCCTAGGTCAGGTAGAGCGTCGGGAACATGACGATCCAAACAAGGTCGACGAAATGCCAGTAGAGCCCGGTGACTTCGATGCGGTTCGTGAAGCGTTCCGGCTGGGCCAGCCAAAGTTTCTTGCCGAAAAGCGCGTGCCAGGTGCAGACAAGAACGCCGCCAACGAGGTGCGCGATATGAAGCCCGGTGAGCGCAAAGTAGATCGCGTAGAAAACGCTGGTCGAGGGCAGATGATCGTGCTGGATCTTGTCGTAATACTCGTAGGACTTAATCGCGAGGAAGCCGATCCCAAGCAAAATCGTAAATCCGATGAAGCGCCGAAAGCGGCCGAAGTCGTTCAACTTCAGCGCGAGCCACGACATGACCATCGTCATGCTCGACGTAATGAGCAGCACGGTGTTCAGCGTAGCGAGCGGCACATTGAGCACATCCGCGCCGCGCGGCCAATCCGGTGCGCCCGTCCGAAGAAAGACGTACGCCGAAAACATCCCGCCGAAGAGCATCACCTCGGACGCGAGGAAAAGCCACATGCCGAGCTTGCCGTTGTAGAGGCCGGTGTCGGGCCGCGGCTTGACGGTGTACGGGATGTCCATGCTCAGGTCTTCTCCGGCTCGAACTGCGGGGTGAAGTCGCGCGCGGCGCCGGCCACGCTGTATTCGTAAGGCCCGCGGTGCGCGACGGGCGTCGTGACAAAGTTTCCGTG
>VFKU01000324.1 GCA_009885415.1 Rhodothermota bacterium | reverse complement strand
TCTTTTTCCAGTACCACGTCGATACTTCCGCTCTTGTCTGCGAGCGGCTTTTCGATGCTCGCGCGGTACCCCATGCCTTCGGCCCAGCGCTTGATAAGGTTTTGGAGGTACTTATGCTGCTGCCCGCCCTTCCCCATGAGCGGGGGTGGCGACATCTCGCGCTTGCGCTCCGGTTTCGGCTGTATCGGCTCTTCTGTCGCGTCGGTCGCCGCTCTGGAGGGTTCACGCTTGATCTCCTCCTGTTCCTTGGAAGGTGCCGGAGCTTCCGGCGCCTTGGCCGGTTCCGGTGTCTGCCGTTCCGGCCGCTTGCGCGATTCGGATGCGGAAGCTTCACGGTCCGGCCTGGAGGACCATTCACTCTCAAGACGCGACTCGACCTCTTGTCGGGGGGTCGCGTAGCGTTGGCGGGACTCGGCCCGTATCGCTGTCAACCGCTTTTCCCGGAGGTCTTGTTTCACCCCCGGAGGCATGAATGTGTTCAGATTGAAGTCGTAGTCGGCCCGCTCTATGCGCGCGATGGCCTGTCCCGTGCTGAGGTCTTGTAAATCTCTCGCCTCGAAGAGCCGGAAGCCGTCCGCCAGTTTGCGGGCGTCGGCATCGCCCACACGGAAGCACACGCGCGTGAACGGATTGGACAATGCCGCGCTCGCCACCTCGGCGTCGCGCTTCTCAAGTTGCTTAAGCTCTTGGTGCGCAAGCACAAGTCCGAGCCGGTACTTGCGCACGCCTGAGAGAATGGACGCCATGCTCGGCGTTACAAAGTTGTGAAATTCGTCGATGTAGAGATAGAAGGGCCGCCGCTGTGAGGCCTGCACTTCCTGGCGGCTCAGCGCAATCTGGTGGAACTTGGACACTAGCAGCGCTCCCAAGAGATACGCGTTCTCTTCGCCAATGGCGCCTTGAGCGAGTTTGGCGAGAAAAATCTTGCCCGAGTTCATAATGTCGGCGAAGTCAATCTTGTTTTCCTTCTGTGTGACCATCAGCCGGATCAGCTTCGGCCGCAAAAAGGCATCCAGCCGGGTCAGGATAGGCACCTGCGGCCTGCCGGAAAGCATCGGGAACTCCCGTTCCCAGTAATAAACCAATTCCCGGTCGGGGACCGTCTTCAAGAAGTCTGCGCGGAACGGTTTTTCAATCAGGAAACGTCGCAGATCAGCTAGCGTAGCACCGCGCGGGCTCTCCAGCATTACCAAAATGGCGTTATTGAACACCGTCGTCATCTGGTCGCCCCAACTCGTGGACAGCCGCCGGAACACACCCACGAGGTCGGAGGCGATAAGGTTCTTTTCCAGTTCCGAGTGCGCGGACAGGATGTTCAACCCAATCGGATACGCTTCGTCCGACGGATCGAACAAAACCACATCCTTGTGCCGTGATTCCGGGATGCGCGCCAAGGTCTCGTCAACGAGGTCCCCATGCGGGTCCAACACGGCAAAGCTCCGGCCGGACGCGATGTCCTGGGCGATGAGGTTGAGCAGGAAGGTGCTCTTTCCGGTTCCCGATGCCCCGACCACGTACATGTGTTTGCAGCGTTGGTCGTCGCTCAAAGTTACCTGCACCGTTTGGCCGTTGTGTGTGTTCTCACCCAAAACCAGCGACTGGCCCCGCCCGATGGCCGGCGCCTGCTTCGTGCGCAGGACCAGGCGGCTTAGTTTCGCAACTCGCACCGATGCGGACGGCGGGTGCGCGATAGACACCAACTCGTCAGAATTGAGAAGCATCCCGCTCCGGCGGCTTTGGCGAGACAGGAGATCGCTCTCGTGAAGCCCGTTAGGGTAGTCCTCGTTGGTGAGCGGAATGAATTCGTTGCTACCTGGATTGCCGAATTGAGTCAATGCGCCGCCGAGTCCACGGGCGATCTCCATCGTCCGCTCACGAGAAGCGCTTTTTGCCGCTACACGGATTACCGCAGCGTACAAAGGCAAGGAAATCTTCTCACGCGCTAAACCGATCATTTCCGGCGCGTCCGCGAAAAAACTTCCCCCTTCCTGATCCGTTACTGCATAGAAAATGTTTTGTGCCCACGGGCAGCGCGTCGGTACGAAGAGCACTTGGAACACGCCACATTCGTTTTCACGCAAGTGGCTCAAGCCCGCCACGACACCCGTCAAAGGGTCCGCAGAAAAGCTGCGGAAAATCCTCAGCGGCCTCACAAACTCCTGGGACAGGCCGAAGTCCACGACTACGGACTCACGGCCAAGGCTGGAGCGCCATGCCTTCTCTAGCCCCTGCTCGCGCTCTGTAACCATCGCGTCCGGCAAGTGCGCCTGTAACTGTTGCCGAAGCTGGCCCGCATCCGATGCCTGACTGGCGTACTGGACGCTAATGCCGTCCGCCGTGCCCACCACCTCGAACGCAATGGGACCGGTGCAGTAGCTGAGGTTTAGGACTAGGTGTTCGGCCGTGGTCTTATCGACGTCGGCATCCGGGGGCGACGTGATCTCGCACTCCACTATGGGCTCGTCGCCTTCCGCCCATTCAGGTTCCGGCTCGGACGGCAAAGGGAGTGTCGATTCCAGTTCGCGTTGGTCACGAGACCGCCCGCCACTCGGTAGAAACAGTTGCGCTAAGCGGCTGAGCCAGGTCTGCCGGCGGCCTGCGTCCGGGTCGGCATCCGCATCCGGCAAGTAGTAGTAGCAGGGCCTGAACGGCGGTTCGAGTTCGACCGGGTATTCGTGAACCTGCCACCCCCGGCCACGACGTTCCCATTCG
>VFKU01000718.1 GCA_009885415.1 Rhodothermota bacterium | reverse complement strand
TCGCGCTGGGCCGCCTCGAGGAATTTACAGTCTGCGCGGTGAATCGTGATGAGGTGGCGCCGCGTGACGAAGCCGATGATGCCCTCACCCGGCATGGCGTTGCAGCACTTGGCGAATTGCAGCGCCATGCCAGGCCCGCCCGCGATGCGCACCTGCTTGTGCCGCGTCGCGTCGTCCACGGGTTCAGCCTTCGGTTTCGGGCGGTGGATCTGCGGCGGTGACACCGAGCGCGACTCGCCCGGCCCGCCTTGCCCTGGGGCCGGCGGTAGCTCTTCATACTCGCGCAGCTTTTGGCGGATGCGCGTGCGCGCGCCACCGGAGACGACGAAATCCAGCCAGTCGATGCGCGGGCGCTGCGTCTTGGCGGTGAGGATTTCGACGACGTCGCCGTTTTGCAGGTGGTAGCGCAGCGGCACGAGCGCGCCGTTCACCTTCGCGCCGACGCAGGTGTGGCCGAGCGCGGTGTGAATGGCGTAGGCGCAATCGACCGGCGTCGCGCCGACCGGCAACTCCTTCACGTCGCCCTTGGGCGTGTAGACATAGACCGCGCTCGTGCTGATCTCGCGGCGGACGTTTTCGAAGAGTTCTTCGGGCGCGTTCGCGTCCTTGAGCCAGTCGTACATCTGCCGCAACCAGTGGAGCTGCGATTCCGCCTTCGGGTCGATTTTCTCGATGCCCTCCTTGTATTTCCAGTGCGCGGCGATGCCCTCGCGCGAGGAGCGGTCCATTTCCTCCGTGCGGATTTGCACCTCGAGCGGACGCCCGCTGTCGAGTCGTACGGTGGTGTGGATGGACTGGTACATGTTCATTTTCGGCGCGGCGATGTAGTCCTTGAAACGCCCGCGCACCGGCGGCCAGACGTGGTGGATGACGCCGAGCGCGTTGTAACATCCGCTGACGGTCTGCGCGACGATGCGCACGGCGAGCACGTCGGTCACGTCCTCGAAGGTCTTCGCTTGCCGCAGCATTTTCTGGTAGATGCCATACAAATGCTTCGGCCGGCCGATGACGCGCGCGTCCACCTCGGCCTCCTTAAGGCGCTCTTCGAGAAACGCAATCTGGTCTTCGAGGAGTTCCTCGCGCTCTTTGCGTTTCATTGCAACCGCCTTCGCGATCGCGTGGTATTCGACCGGGTTCAGGTAGTGGAAGGCGTGGTCCTCGAGTTCCCACTGCCACTGCGAAAGGCCGAGGCGATTCGCGATGGGTGCGTAGATGTCCAGCGTTTCCTGCGAGATGCGCTGGATTTTGTGCTTGGGCAGGAACTCGATCGTTCGCATGTTGTGCAGCCGGTCCGCGAGCTTGATCAGGATCACGCGCACGTCCTTCGCCGTGGCGATGAGCATCTTGCGCAGGTTTTCGGCCTGCTTCACCTCGGCGGCGATCGGCGAGGCCTCCGGCAAGTGCATCCCGCCGATTTTCGACACGCCGTCCACGAGCCGCGCGATCTCCTCGCCGAATTCGGCCTTGAGCTCGGCGTAAGTGACGGGGGTGTCTTCG
>VFKU01000925.1 GCA_009885415.1 Rhodothermota bacterium | reverse complement strand
GGCTGCCGCTGGTCGTCAACAACTGCCGCTTCCTACTCCTGCCGCATACGACCTTTCCCAACCTCGGCTCCCGTTCGCTGCGGCTGACGCTCGACCGTCTCAGCGCGGATTGGCAGGGGCGCTACGGTCATCCTGTGGTGCTCGTCGAAACCTTCGTCGATCCCGAACAGTTTTGCGGTACCGTCTATACCGCCAATGGCTGGGTCGAACTGGGCGCGACCGATGGCTTCGGCCGCGTGCGGCGCGATTTCTACGTGGAGCACCAGAAACCCAAGCGCCTCTTTGCCCGCGAACTCGGCCGCAAGGCGCGTCGCAGCCTCCAGGCGGACCAACTCAAGCCTGCGCTGGCGGGCGTCGAAGCCCGGACGCGCCCGCGCAGCCCCGAGCGCCCCGCGCAGATCCGTGCCCTGGTCGAATATCTCAAGGGCCTGCCCGATTACCGCGCGCGCGTTGGCATTTATCCGCTCTGGACGCTGGTCGCCATCGGCGTGCTCGCGCATCTGTGCGGCGCGCCTAAAGGACAAAAAGAGTGGGCCAAGTTCGCCAAGGGTTTGAGCCAGGGCCAGCGCCGTGCCCTGGGCGTGCGCCGGCAACCGGACGGGTATCCCGCCGCCAGCCAACCCACCTTTTGCCGGATGATGAAACACATCGATGACGACGCGCTCGAAAAGATTTTCCTCCAAACGCAGGCCCAACTCCGCGGCCCCGCCCCGCGCGACGAACTCATCGTGCTCGACGGCAAAGAACCCCGGCACGGCGGCGGCCACGCCGTGCTCACCGCCGTCACCGTGCCCAGCCAGCATTACCTCGGCAGCGCCATCGTGGATGTGAAGACCAACGAAATCCCCGTCGCCCGCGAACTCTTCAAGAAACTCGATCTGGACGGACGCACCGTGAGCCTGGACGCGCTCCACACCCAGGATCAAACCGCGCGCGAACTGGTGCTCGAACACGGCGCGGATTATCTCTTCACCGTCAAAGACAATCAGCCCACCGTGAGGTCCCACATTGAAAGATTGGTAGAAGCGCCGCCGGCGCGTTTTTCCCCCTCGGGACGCGACGCCGAACCTGGCGGGCAAGCGTGAGATCAACAAAGGCGGACTGGAAGTGCGCGTGTTGCGCTCGCGCGCGGCGACACCCGAGGAAGTGGACTTCCCCTGCGTCGAACAAGTCGCGCTCCTGCGGCGGCACCTGCGCCACCACAGCCCGGAAACCGTCGCGCTGGTGAGCAGCCTGCCGCCGGCGCAACTCGACGCCGCCCGCTGGCTCAAAGAGAATCGGTCGGCTTGGGGCATTGAAAGCGGCCTGCACCAGCGGCTGGACATCTCGCACCACGACGACCAGTGCCGCGTGCGCCTCCCCAAATCCATGCGGGTGATCGGAATGTTCCGGCGCTTCAGCAACAGCCTGTTCATGCACTGGCGTGGCCGGCAAAAGAAACCGCAGCACAAAACCACCACGGACTTTTTCAGCGCGATGAACGCGGAACATCATCGCTATGCCCTCCGCTGCCTTCAGGCCCGCCAGCCAAGCTTTCAAACGGCTTCATGAATTCGCCGTGGTTCCTCCGGTTACGTCAATGTTTCTGCTGTGCAATTCCGGTGACTTGGTTTAATACTTTACTAAATTCAATCG
>VFKU01000303.1 GCA_009885415.1 Rhodothermota bacterium | reverse complement strand
CCTTCCCCGCGAGACTCTTCGGCGCGGGCATGCGCTTGAGCTTGGCCTCTTCGAGCAGCCAATACTCGATGTCGAAAGCCTCCTGCTCGGGCAGGCCGACGTAGGTGCTCACGTCCGATGCGCCGCGCATCACGTTGATCGCGTTCACGTAGAACTCGCCCGCGATGCGCGCCGTCGCCTTGTCCACCGCGAAGGTAAACATGCCGATGCCCGGCACCAGCACGACCACCGGATACGGGTCGCGCATCGCCGGCGAATTCGGGTGCTTGCAGCGCATGTAGTACGCCTCGTAGCGCACGCGGTAGCCTTCGAAGAGCGTATCGAGTTGCTTCGCGACCTCGTCCACACTCGTTTGGCGCGGATCGATATCGATCACCAGCGGCCAAATCTTCGTCCGCAAGAAATGATCGGGACACGAGGTCCCCTTCGAGGCGAGTTCCACACAGCGCTGCGACCCGACGAACTGCAAGACTTCCGGCGCATCGGTGAAATGCCCGATCTTCGACTTCTCTTTCGACAGCTTGCCGCGCAGCAGCGGCATGATCGTCTCGGCAAATTTCCGCCGCTCTCTCTCGGCCAGCGGCGCGATGCGCTCGCCGCCGAAGGGCGCCGCGCTCGCCTTCGCCGCGAGATAGTCCTGCGCGCGCTGAATGATCTCCAGCGTCGTCTCGTAGCACTCCTTCGCGTTGTCGCCCCAGGTAAACAAGCCGTGCGAACCGAGAATGATCCCCTTCCGCCTCGGGTTCTCGTTGTACTTCGCCTCGATCTTCAGCCCCAGATCGAAGCCCGGCCGCTGCCACGACACCCACCCGAGCTCGTCGCCGTATATTTCCTTCATCACCCGCTCGCCGTCCGCGCACGCCGCGATCGCGATCAGGGCGTCCGGGTGCAGATGATCCACGTGCCGCCGAGGGATGAACGCATGCAAGGGCGTGTCGATGCTCGCCGCGCGCGGATTGTTGTTAAAGGTGCAATGCGGCAAGTAATCCACCATCTCGTCTTCATGCGCGAGACCGCGGTACAGGCCTTTCAAGCTCTGCAGCTTCTCCATATATAGGGTCGAGAAACCGTCCAGCCCCATGCTCCCGAGGTCGCCGCCGGAGCCCTTCACCCACATCACCTCGACGTCCTTGCGCGAAAGCGGGTCCGGCGTCATCACCTTCACGCTCGTGTTCCCGCCCGCGAAATTCGTCAGCGTAAGATCGCCGCCCAGCAAGTTCGAGCGATACCGCAGCAACTCCGGCTCGCTCATGCCTTTCGCGGTGGCATCGCTCCACCGGTTCTCAATTTTCTTGCCCGCCATGAGTACCCCAACCAAATCGTAGGGTGGGCTTCAGCCCACCAATTCCGCCAACCAACGCACGAGGGTGGGCTGAAGCCCACCCTACCGGCTACCGCTTCGCTTTCGCCCCCGACTTCACCTTCGCCCACGCCCCCGTCTTCGCGCTCTTCAACACCGAGTCGCACACGTACTGCGTCTCGAGCGCGTCGCGGAAGGTCGGCGCTGTCGGTTTACCCTTCGCCAAGTTCTCCAAAAAGTCCGCCACGTGGTGAACGAAAGTGTGCTCATATCCAATCTGCAATCCCGGCACCCACCAATGCTTCATGTACGGCATGTCGCTGTCGGTCACGTGAATCGACCGCCACCCGCGCACCAGTGAGTCGTCGCGGTGATCAAAGTAACTCAGCCGGTGCAAATCATGCAGGTCCCACTGGATCGACGCATGCTCGCCGTTAATCTCCAGCGTATACAGCGCCTTGTGCCCGCGCGCATACCGAGTCGACTCAAAGGTCGCCAGCGACCCATTGTTAAAGCGCGCAAGAAACGCGCACGCGTCGTCGATGCCGACCTTCTCGACCTTGCCCGTCAGATTATGTTTGCGCTGCTTCACGAAAGTCTCGGTCATGGCGGTCACGTCCTTGATCCCGCCGTTGAGCCAGAGCGCCGTGTCGATGCAATGCGCCAGCAAGTCCCCCGTCACACCGCTGCCCGCCGCCTTAATGTCGAGACGCCACAGCCCCTCGCCGCCCTGCGGTAAATCCTCCGCAATCGTCCAGTCCTGCAAGAACACCGCGCGGTAATGATAAATGCGGCCGAGGCGACCCTCGTCGATCAGCCGCTTCGCCAGCGTCACCGCCGGCACGCGCCGGTAGTTGTACCAGACCGTGTTGGGCACGCCGGCCTTCTCGACCGCCTTGCACATGGCCTCACCCTCGGGCCCGTCCATCGAGAGCGGCTTCT
>VFKU01000453.1 GCA_009885415.1 Rhodothermota bacterium | reverse complement strand
TGTCGACGCGGAAGTCGCGCGCGTTGGGGTTGGTGGCTTGCCAGAGGAGGACCTTGCTGGGCTTGTCCTGGACGGTGACGCGGATGGGGCCGTCGGGTTCCATCGTCCATGTGAATTTCGGGCGCGGGGTGTCGTTGACGATGCTGGTGTAGAACGCGGTCATCGTGTCGCCGGCGTCGGAGCCTTGCAAGTTGTGTTTCGCGTTCTCGACGTAGCGGATGTGTTTCTCGCCAGGAATTTTGTCGTAGTAGACGTGCGAGTTGTCGGGCAGGAAGAACTGGTCGCCGGAGGCGTTGATGAGGAACTTCGGCATCGCGGCGACTTTGGGCCGGTCGAAGTAGTTGAACGCGTCCTCGATTTCCATGACGTGCTGATAGTCCGGCGTGCCGATGGCGTAGGGGAAGAGGCTGTGGTGGACGTAGTCCTCAAGCGCGGGCGAGAAGAAGCCGTAGGCCTCGAAGTGGTGCCGTGTGATGGCCTCGGAGTTCAGCGCGTCGATGACGATGGGCATGATGGCGGTGACGCGCGGGTCGACGATGCCCGTGAGCCAGGTCGTCCAGCCGCGCTTCGAGCCGCCGGCGACGACGAAGCGTTCGAGCTTGAGCTGGCCGCCGGCCTCGCTGGCGGCGAACTCCTGCATGGCCGTGATCGCGGCGACGGCGCTCTTGACCATCGCGAGGCGCACGAGCCACTCGTCGTCGTGCGTGACGAAGTACTTCACGCGCGAGTACGCGATGAGGTCGTCCTCGCTGCGGTCCTGCTTGGGCGAGTCGGCGAAGAAGAGCGGCTGATTGGGCACCTGGCCGAGCTCGGCGGTGACCGTTTTCGAGGCGAGCGCGAGGCTGAGCGCGCGTGCGCCGGGCGCGTCCGGCGCGGGCTTGCCGTTCTCGCCGCCGCCGATGTAGAGCAGCGCGGTGTTCGACGTCGCGCCCTCCGGCTTGACGACCGTGAGCCAGTGCTGCCAGATGGGACGATCGACTTCGTCCTTCGAGCGCCAGGTCTGCGACTTCAGGTCCAGCACGTAGGCCGTGTAGCCCTCACCGGGGATGGTCTTGGCGAGCGTCCAGCCGTAGGCCGGGTCGGGCTTGGCGACGTAGCGGTCGAGCGCGGTTTCCTTCGGCGGCTCGGCGGCGGCGAGGCCCGCGAGGGCAAGAGACGCCAGTAGAGTGAAGGCGATGGAGAAGGGGCGAAGCGACATGGCAGACCTCCCGAATCGGATTAACGCGACTCTGGGATCAGTCTACTTTTTTTCGAGGCGCAATTTCTCTTCGCGCCACGTCGAGAGGTCCTTGGGCGCCATCTCGATGCGATCGCCGCTGATGACCGGCGCGACCTCGTCCCGCGGCGGCGTGGTCGTGAGCGCGACGTACGCCAGCCCGAAGGCCGCCAGCGAAAGCACGATGCCCAAGGCCGCGCGCGGCGCGTCGCCCGGTTGGCGTTTGACCAGGCCGATGAGCCCCCAGAGCACGCCGAAAGCTGGAATCAGCGAGAGCACGTACACCATCGAGAGGCCGCGCTGCCACGGCGTATCGGCCGCGCGGAGGTCGGTGAATACATACAAGGCTGCCATCACGAGGAAGGCAATTACGCCGACGCGCGCGCTGATCGTGCCCGGCGGCGTCGGCTCGCGCCGGCCGTAGACCTTCTCCTCGGTGACGGCATCTTCGGGCGCCACGATACCGGCCGTCGTGTGGCGCGGCGCGGGGCCGCCGCCGAGGGACTTCCAACCTTCGTCCGGATTCGGGTCTTGTGGGGCGCTCATTGGTCGTCCTTCCTTTTCATGCGCGGTGGCGCGGAGCAGTGCCGATTAGAAGTTGAGATACGGATCGACAGGGGGCTTGTCCCACACGAGCTCGTTGTACATCTGGTCTCGCGGGTAGTACCAGTAACGCGGGCGATAGGGCAGATCCGGGTCGCGGTTGCCGCACCACGGCGGCGTATTCATCCGCATGGTGTTGTCGTAGACGCTCGCGCGCAGGAAATCGACGAAATCCGTCGTGTAGGGGAGATCGCTGAAGGAAAAGAAACTCCAGGTGGCGAACTGGCCGATGCGCGGCGTGGTCGTCTCGCGGTATTTTTGGAATTCGACGTGGCCGTCGAGATAGAGGACATTGCCGCCGACGGGCAAGTGCGGAAAGCGCACGAGGCCGCCGATGCTGGGCGTCTCGAAGAGCACAGGAATGTGGCTGTCGTCGACGTAGTTGTTGCCGGCATTATTGATGTCGCGAATGAAGACCTTTCCGACGTTCTGCGCGGTGCGGAACCAGGTGTCGCCGCCGCCGGGGGCGTGGCCGTAGCGCGACTCCCATTCGAAGCCGCGCTGATCGCCGAAGGTGTCGCCGGGAACGTCCACGGTGCGCTGGTCGGAGGTGTCGTTAAAGCGATCCTGGGGAGCTTCGCCGGTCTGTGCCTGTCGGCTCTCGTTCGATTCGGGATTGTCCCGGGCGAGCGTGAGGCCCTGGCGCATGAAGTCCGTCTCGCCGATGAACATGTAGTAATCGAGGATGTCCCAGAGGAAGAGCGCGTTTTCCTCGGTGTGGAGGGCATAGGGCAGGTAGGTGTAGAACTCGTTCGTCATGCAGGCCGTGTCCGGGCGCAGCCCCTGCAGCCGGGTAAGCGCGACTTCGTTTCGCCGGTCGGTGTACAGCTTGGGGTCGACGAAATCCTCACCGAAGCTGAGGTCCTGGAAGTAGTTCTCGCGCTCCACGTCGCGCAGGCTGATGGCCGA
>VFKU01000818.1 GCA_009885415.1 Rhodothermota bacterium | reverse complement strand
ATCGCGAACAACATCGCGAATGCGCAGACTACTCGTACGCCGGAGGGTGGTACTTTTCGCCGGCAGCTTGCGATTTTCGAGAGCAAGCAGATCGGGCCGACGCTGAAGCCGGAGCGGTTTGGGGTGCGGGTGAAGGAAATCGTGAACGACACTTCGCCTTTCGTGGATGTATTCGATCCTAGTCATCCCGACGCGGACGCAGACGGAATTGTGCATTATCCCAATGTGAATCTTGCGGTAGAAATGATAAACTTGGTCTCGTCTCAGCGCGCCTATGAGGCCAACATCAACGTGATGCTTTCGTGGCGCGCGATGGGGGACAAGGCCTTGGAGATTATCCGCCAGTAGCGGAGGAGGCCCCGACGGGGTAGGGTTGAGCAATGGACGATCCATTTCGTATATCTGAGATCATGCCGCGGGGACCTTCCGCGATCGATCCGCGCGCGATGCGCGTACACACGTCGCGCGAAGAGAGCGGCGGATCGTCCTTTGCCGATGTGCTCGCCGGCGCGGTGACTGAAGTGCAGCGTTTACAGAGCGAAGCGGACTCGCAGATCCAGCAGCTCGTTTCGGGTGAAGTGAAAGACGCGACCGAGGCGATGGTGGCCGTTGAAAAAGCGGACGTGTCGTTTCAGACGATGATGGCGATCCGAAACAAGATGGTCGCCGCGTATGAAGAAGTGATGCGAATGCAGGTGTAAGCGTTGCGAAGGGTGGAGTCGTTGGTTAGCGAGATTGCTTCGTCGCAGACTTCGCTCCTCGCAATGACAGTGTGTGTGTAGTCCGGCGGCCCGGGCCGCTGGTTTGCATAGATAGACCGAGTTTCCGTCAGCTTTTGCCAGTCCGGTGAAGGGTCCCCGCGCCACGGGGCCCCGAAATCGGAGCGCGCCGAGCCGTGTGCCGGTGCGCGTGTGCGGAGTTGACACTTGAACAGGCATTGCGTCTCCCGGGGCCGCGCGTGCGGAAGGGTGAGGCGTGTTCGAATTTCTGCGCCAACTGGTGAACGGCGTCGCGCAGACGTGGCGGCGCCTGTCCGTCAGCGCGCGCGTGCAGCTCGCGTTGGCTGCGTTGCTCACACTTGCGGTCGTCGCCGGTGCTGCGCTCTTTGGCGCCCAGCCGCAGTACGGCCAGTTGCTCCGAAACCTCCCCGCGGACGAGGCGAGCGAGATCGCCGTCTGGCTGACGGAGAAGAACATCCCCTATCGTCTGCGCGAAGGCGGGACGGCCGTCGACGTGCCGGCCAAAGATATTTCGGCTGCGCGAATCGGGCTCGCTGCGATCAATTTGCCTACCAGCCAGGGCTCCGTGCCCGGCTTCGAGATTTTCGACAAGCGCGACCTGATGTCCAATCGTTATCTGCAAGACGTGGACTATATGCGTGCGCTGCGCGGCGAACTTCAGCGGCAATTGAACCAGTTCGATTTCATAAATAACTCGTCTGTCTTTATCCGGGAAGCGCCCGACGATCTGTTCATTGGAGAGCAGAAGCCCTCGGAAGCGACTGTGGTTCTCAATACGAGCGGTCCGCTCACGCCGATGCAGATTACGGCGGTGCTTCAAACGGTGGATAGTTTCGGCGGGGCGAACCTTTCCCAGCGGAACATTGCGATCATGAGCACCGACGGCACGGTGCTGCATCGGACCTCGGAAGACGAGTTTGCATCGCTTGCGAATGACAAGCTGGGCGTCAAGGTCGCCTACGAGCAGCAGGCGGAGAAGAAAATTAAGGATGCGTTCCGCGAAATGAAGCGGGATGTGGTCGTGAAGGTCAGCGCGATCATAGACTGGACCTCCGAAGAAGTCACGGACAAGAAACTCGCCGAAGGTCAGCCGGTCGCCACGATGGAGTCGACGGAAGAAGTCCGCGAGGCGGACGCGGCCGTCGAGGGGGCGCCGGGCGCGACGGCGAACATCCCCGAAGAATTGGGCCGGCCTACCGAGAAGAACTTCATCACGAAGAGCACGGAGAACATAGAAAACTCCGAGCCCTCCGAAACGCTTCGCAAGAAGAGCATTCCGGCGGGGATTTTGAAGAAGTATTCGGTGGCGGCGTTTGTCGATCCTGGCTACGAGGATGTCTTGGGGGCAGACGGCCAGCCCGCGCTCGACGCCGGCGGCAAGCCGCAGCGGCAGCCCAAGCCGATGACTCCCGAACTGCTCGCGAGTTACGAGACTTTCATTAAGAATTCCCTTGGCGGCAGCGACGCGGTGATTGCCCCTGGCGGTAGTGGCGCACTGAATTCTCTGGGGGGTAGCGGGGCGGTGGTCACCGAAGTGGCGGTGGCTGCGTTGGCCTTCAGCACGGATACGCCGGGCACAGTCGCTCCGGAATTGACCGCGGGGATTCCGTGGACGGAAGCGCCCTGGTTCAATTGGACCTGGCGGATCGGCCT
>VFKU01000498.1 GCA_009885415.1 Rhodothermota bacterium | reverse complement strand
GCACCTGCACGTTCGTACTGTCCGGCACGGCGTCGATCGGCAAACGCTGATACGCGAAAACACCGACGCCCGCCGCAGCCAAGGTGACGCTGAGCACGAGCCATCGCTGTGCAATCGAAAATTGCAGTATCCGTTCAAGCATGCGCTGAATCCTTGAGTCGTGTTTCGATTGGGTCAGTGATCGTGGGTCGCGCCAGATTTGTCGAGGTCCGCCTTCAGCACGTAACTGTTCTTGGTCACGTACTCCTGTCCGGCATCGAAGCCGGAAAGCACCTCGGCCCAGCCACCCGAACGGCGACCCAACTCGACCGGCCGTATCTCAAACACATCGCCAAATTTTCCGAAGACGACGTTCCAATCGCGATAGGTCTGCACGGCCTCCTCCGAAATCGCCACCGGCACCTCGAATTCTTCGTCCACCACTTCCGCCGTCACGAAAAGTCCCGGCCGCCACAAGCGCTCCGGATTCTCGAGCTTCACAATCGCCTTCGCGCTGCGCGATTCGGCCCCCACCAGAGAACCAATGTAGGAGAGTGTCCCCTCCGCCGTCTTGTCGAGCTCCGAGGAGTGAATGGAAACCGGACGCCCCTCGTGGACGCGGCCCAGGTCCTGCGCATACACGGTCACCTCGACCCAGACACTCGAGAGGTCCGCGATCACGAACAGCCCCGAGCTCTCCGCCACCGATTCGCCCACATTCAAATGCTTCTCGAGGATGATTCCGTCGATCGGGGAACGAATCTCGTAGGCCGTGAGGCCGCCCTCGGAATGATCGGCGGCCTCCGCGTTCACGCCCAAGGCGCTGAGTTTCTGCCGCGCCGATTGCATATCGATGCGCGCCTCGGCCAACGCCGTCTCCGCGGCAAAGAAATCTTCATTCGACGAGACCTTGCGCTCAAACATATCCTTCTCGCGGGTGAAACGCTTCTGCGCCAGTGCGTGCCGTTCGACCGTAGCGAGGTACGTGCTTCTTGCGTCCGCCAACTCGCGGCTGTCCAACACGGCAAGCAAATCTCCGCGCGCCACCGTATCCCCCAAGTTCTTGTGCACTTCGCGCGCGATGCCCGACACGCGCGGCACGATGTGCACCATCGCGTCGGCGTTCAGTTTCACTTCGCCGGGCAGCGAGACCGTCGTCCGCAGGCGCTTGGGCCCGGCGACATCCGTCTGAATCTGCGCAAATTTCATCGTCTCCACCGACCATTCCACCCTGCCTTCGTGCGATTCAAACTCGAAATTGAGCGCGTGATCCGCCCACTGGCCCGACACTTTAACGTCGAATGAGTGCGGCTCTTCGACGACTTCCCGGCCACGCAGATACTCACCCTCCGGCGTAAAGGTGATGAGATCCGTGCGCCCGCCGAGCCGCGCCAGTGCGATCTGAAGCTGAACGTCGCCGGGCGGCACCGGCACGCCATCGTGATAGGCATACACGCGGAACTGCGGCGGCATACCGTCTTCGAAAATCGTCAGCTCGATCGCAAAATCACCCGACTCCAGCAGGCGTCCGCGGTGCGGCCCGCGCGCAAACTCATCGCCGTGCGCCGCTTCGCCGTGCTCGCCCGTCTCGACGGCCGCCGGTGCAAACCACCCCTTGGACCACGCGAGATAGCCGCCCGCCGAAGCGCCCGCGACCACGATCAGCGCCAAAATTATGTTTCCTGTTTTCATTCGCTTGTCCCTTCCTCGGTCGCCGTCATGGAGATCGGCGACACACCAAGTAATCTTTCAAATTCGGCCACGCCGCGTTGATAGTTCGTGAATGCGTCCAGATACTGGCCCTGCACACGGAAAAGCGTGCGTTGCGAGTCGAGAACGTCGAGATAAGTGAATTTTCCACCTTCAAAGCCGACCTGCGCCGCCGCATACGCGCGTTCGGCGGCGGGCATGACGCGGTCGCGCAATTCTGCGATCTCGGCATATACCGCATCGAGATCGGAGTGGACGGCGGCGATCCGTGCCCACGCGCCGGCGTATTCGGCGCGGCGCTCGTGCGTCGCTTGCGCGGCCAAGTGCTCGGCTTCGGCCATGCCTCCGCGGTTCCTGCGAAAGAACGGGAGCGGCACCGACGCGCCGAAAACAAGCGAATGGCTCCAGCCGTTGTCCGGATGCGTCCGGCTGACCGAACTGAGCGCGCCGCCCGCATCGAAGTTCCGCTCCTCGCTCTCGGGCAGCACCGTCCCGCGCCAGCCAAGGTTCAAGGTGAGATCCGGCACACGTTTCGATCGCTCGACTTCGAGCGCCGCCTCGCGCCGGGCGACCTCCGCCGTCCACCGCGCAAGGTCTGGACTGCGCTCGAACGCGGACTCCAGCGACTTGCGATCGGGGGGCGCGTCAGCCTGGTAGAGATCGCCTCGAACAGATTCAAAAGCCGCTTCGCGATCGTCCCATTGCGCGGCGAGCACGAAGCGCGCCGCCGTCAGCGCGCGTTCCGCCGTCGCAAGCTCGATGCGCGCCTGCGCATGTTCGATCTCGGCCCGGTCGCGCAGGATGGGCGAGTCCTTTCCGGACTCAACACGCACCTGTACGGTCTGCGTGGCCTCCCCGGCCACCTGCGCCAGACGCCGCCGCAGCGCCAAGTTCTCCTGCGCCGCCAAGACGCCGATGAACGTCTGCCGCGTCTGCGCAATGGCGTTGGCGCGCTCGACTTCGTAGTCCCATAGCGCGACCTGAATCCCCTGCTCCTCCAGCGCGATACGCCGGGCCCGCTTGCCACCCAGTTCGATCATCTGCGACACATACAGTGTTAGCTCGGATTCCTTGAATCCGGAATTGGAGGTGCGCCCGCGCGATCGCTCTACCAAGGCCCCGTCCGCCGAGCGAACCATCGTCGTCTGGCCGGGAGTATCACCAAAACGCACGTCCTGGACATCAAGATTGAGCACCGGGTTGGGCCATGCGCCTGCTTCGAGCCTGCGGCCGGCGGCGGCAAGGTGCGCCTCGCGCAACGCTGCGATGCGCGGATTGCGCTCAAGCGTAAAGCGGATCGCGTCGTCGAGCGTCAACCCCTCGCCCGGCGCGGACTCGCCGCGCGCGGCGGACGTAACGAGAAGAAAAAATGCAACGTACCTGAAAATTAGTGCCACGACTCACCTCCGATGCGAAAAGACACACGTGCCGAGAAGAGGGTCCGCGCGAGGCGGACGAGAGACAGAGGTGCCTTAGCGTTTCGGAGGGAGCAAGATGGATTCGAGCACGAGCGGCAGCTTCATTTCCTCGGTGATCGCCAATCGAAGCTCGGCAGGGCCCGGGAACGTAAGCCCGCCTCCGGCAGGCAAGACCACAGAGTGACAGCAGGCGCGCGCGTCACAATGATGACAGGTATCGGCCGCCGTGCAATGGCAATCCACATCGCTGACGCACGCGAAAGCCTGGCCGCCAAGGCAAAGCAAGAATGCCGTGACAACCAACACCGCGAGATATCGAGTGGACCCTGTCAACATCAAGAGTAATGTATTGAAACCTCTGCAAAGGTTCAAGTCGCCGCGGCTCCGTGGGGCCGCGACCCCCCGCGGCAATCCGGGCTTCAGGCCCCTTTCGCAGCGCCCAAGCCCACCGCCGCGACGTACCCCAGCCACACCGCCGCCAGGCACAGCGCGAACGAAAGCACCGCATTCGCCCCCGCATAAAACCACTCACCATCCCGCGCCAAATCCAGCGTCTGCAAACTAAACGAAGAAAACGTCGTATACCCGCCGCACAAACCAACCATAAAAAACGACCGAAACTCCGGCCCCACCACCACACGCCCCTCCGGCCCGGTCAAGGCCGCGAAAAATCCGATCAGTAGCGAACCCGAAACATTGACCACCAACGTGCCCAGCGGAAAGGCCCCGCCATAACTCCGCACAATCGTCTCGCCAATCCAATACCGGCCCACCGTCCCCAGCGCGCCTCCCAAGCCAATGACCAAATAGTTCAACATCGAAAAACTCCCGCGCAGCCCAAAGTAGTCTCCATCGCCGCAATTCTCGCATCCACCGAAATTCACCGCAAACTACGAAATTCCAGAAAAGATCCCCCCTCCTTGTTCCGGGAATTATATACATGACCCCACAAACAAGGGGAAAGGTAATGAATGAAGAAAATCTAGGGGCGTGCGGCTTCGAGCGCATTGACGATGGCACGACAAGCGAAGATCATGGTGCCGATCCGCTGCAAGAAATGATCGTCGGGGCTTATGGCTGGTTCGATCTTGTCAACCGCTATCTCAAAGGTAGCATCTATCTCAAGCTGGATCTTTTTGATTTCCTCCGGCGGCCCGGATGCAGTGATCGTGGCGATTTTGTGTTTATTACCCATTTTGACGCCACTAAATGTCTGCTGGGAGATGATTGCACATCCCGGCGGGATATGGATGAATCGAGGGGAGACGCTACGCATCCAAGAATTGACGACGTGCAATCGGCGGTGCCTGTCAATTCTTGCGAGATCATGAAGGAGTCTAAGGGCGCGATTGTAGCTGAGGTGCAGACACGCCGTCGGCAAGGCTGGAGCGTAACACGGTTGCACCGCTCTGATGATTTCGTAACGAGCCTCGCTGAGTTCTTTCTTCCCATTTTTCATCTGCCCCATAGCGCTCTTGAAACAGTTGCTCTTGGGATCGGGATCGATGCAAATAGGGAACTGCCACTTCTCCTCGTCATTGGCGCTCTTGATGAGGTTTTCCTCGACTCCGCATTGAAAAATAGCGCCGTCAAGAGCGGCGCGGAGATGATAAAGCACTTGACCGAGGTCTATCGACGTAGACATCGGGATAGGAGGGACTTCGCCACTAATGAAGGCGCTGAATGTCCCTTCGCCTTCATCTTGGATGCGAATAGCGTAGGGGTTTTCTTCCCGTGCCCGATCCCAGGTCTGTTTAAGGGTATAAGCGTCGGTGTCGGCCCTATGGATTCTCTCCCGACAAGCGTTGAAACTCACGTCGGCTCCAATTGGAGGCGTTCGGTGATATGAAAATCTACAAGGTTGTCCATAGAAAATTGAGGCTAGCATTCATACGGTGGCTTTTCAAGGACTTAAACGAATGCTCAATGCCCACAAAATCACTGTTTCGATAGGTTTGTGGAATCATGTATATAATTCCCCTTGTTCCGCACCCAATCTAGAAATGCCGGCCGGCCGCTCGACCCTCGTCTCGCAACCGCACAAAACCCGCTCGGAGTTCCGCGTTCACGCGGCCGCTTTCCCCCAAGCGAACCGCCTAAAGGCGGAACTCCAAACGCACCCTTGTCTCGCACCCAGCAGTTTCGCTGCAACAAACCTGACATATATATAGGAACCGCGGAGATGAGGCAGGAGGTACCCTTGGCGTAAGCTAGGCCGTGCACCGGGAGTGGCACGGCGTGGAATCGGCCATTCCGTGACGCTACCCGTGCAATCAAGGAGACCGCAATGACCCTGCGCGCGACCCTCGGCGGACTACTGGCCACCACCCTACTTCTCGGCAGCGGCATCGCCGCGGCGCAAACGGAGG
>VFKU01000170.1 GCA_009885415.1 Rhodothermota bacterium | reverse complement strand
TCGCGCTGGTTATGCGCCTTGCCGATAATCTGCCCCTCGTAGACGATCACACAGCCCACCGGCACCTCGCCCGCGTCAAACGCGCGCTCGGCCTCCTTCAGGGCGTACAGCATGTATCGGGAGTCGTCGTCCATCATGGCGCCCGGATCGTGCAGGGCCGCCACCGCAAAGTCAACCGGCCGCCCGCCGGGCGCTGAGGATTCTCGCGGTTTTCTGCATCTTGTCATCCTCCCTCGTTTTCGATACAATCTCGCATAGGGGGCCGGGTGCTCTGTCCGGCTGTAGTTCGGGGGATTTGCGCTGTTGATCCACGTCATGCGTTTTTCCGTATCCCCTCGTAACGCCAGCCGCGCACGCCGCCGCTAAAGGGGAACGACGCTTCATGTCCGACATGCGCGAAACCGGCGCCTCGCGGGAAAACAGTCTCAGCATCTATCTGGGCGAGATCTCGCGCATCCCCCTGCTCACCCCGAGCGAAGAAAAGCGCATCACCCGCCTCGCAAAAAAAGGCGACCCCGAAGCCCGCCGCCAGATCATCGTGGCCAACCTGCGCCTCGTCGTCAGCATCGCGAAAAAATATCTCTACTACGGCCTGCCGCTGATCGACCTCATCGAAGAGGGCAACCTCGGCCTGATGAAAGCCGTCGAGCGCTTCGATCCCGAGCGCGGCTGCAAATTCTCCACCTACGCCACGTGGTGGATTCGCCAGGCGGTCACGCGCGCGCTCTCCAACTTCGGCCGCACCGTGCGCATCCCCGTCTATGTCACCGACAACGTCGCGCGCTACAAGAAGACCGCCGAAGAACTCTACAAGAAAAAAGGCTGCCAGCCGGAAGTTGAAGAAGTCGCCAAGGCCATGGGCATCAAGATCAAGGAAGCCACCAAAATCCGAGGATTTGTGGACGAGATCGCCCCGCTCGAAAACCTTGAAACCACCGACTCCGAGAGTCCGCGCGGCGTCCAGGAGCATCAGCTCCCCTCGCGGCTGGACCACGCCGTCGTCCAATTCGAGCTCGATCAACAGATGGAAGAGCTGATGGGCGAGCTCACCGATCGCGAGGCGGGCATTATCAAATACCGCTACGGCCTCCTCGATGGCAAGGCCCACACCCTCGAAGAGACCGGCCGCGAATTCAGCCTCACCCGCGAACGCATCCGACAAATCGAAAAGAGCGTGCTCAAACGCCTCAGCGAATTCGCACGCGAGCACCCCGCCGACTTCCGGCCCTAACAATCAGCCCTCGTGGCATGGGCGGCTCGCCCATGCGAGACTGAAAATCCCCGCCCCTGTCATTCCCGCGAAAGCGGGAACGCCCGACCACCGAATGCCCAGATAAAATCACAGGACGCCACCCCACCAAGACAAAAAAACAGACAGTATTTACATGATTTACAAGATGAAGAACATAAGCACTTCAAATCTTGTTCATCATGTAAATCCTGTCTGGTTTTGCCCTTTACGTCTTTCGAGTCTCGCGTCGCTTCCGTCTCTCAATTACTCTGTGCTACGCTCCCCCTCGATCGCCTCGCTCCCGGAGCCCCACGCATGGACATCTCGCAATTCATCCGCACCGTCCCCGATTTTCCCAAGACCGGCATCCAGTTCAAAGACGTCACCACGCTCCTGCAAAACGGCCCCGCCTTCAAATACATCATCGACGGCTGGAAAGATCGCTACCTCGACAAGAAGATCGACGCCATCGTCGGCGCCGACGCGCGCGGATTCATCTTTGCGAGCGCACTCGCTTACGCCCTGGAACTTCCGCTCGCACTGGTGCGCAAGAAAGGCAAGCTCCCCCACACCACCATCTCCGAGAGCTACGAGCTCGAATACGGCACCGACACGCTCGAAATGCACATCGACGCGCTCAATAAAGGCGACCGCGTGATCCTCGTGGACGACCTCCTCGCCACCGGTGGCACCATGTCCGCCGCCGTCAAGCTCATCGAAAAGCTCGGCGCCGAAGTCGTCGAGATCACCTGCGTCGTAGAATTGCCCCTGCTCAAAGGCCGCGAAAAACTCGCTGGCCACGCCATTCACACCCTCGTCGAATACATGGTGCACTAGCGCCGGTCACCCCGGTCTCACTGCACCACGGCCGGCGCGTCCAGTTCCACCACGATGGTGGTGACCGCGCCCGCCGGAAGCCCCTCGGGGAGCGTCACGGTCTTCGCCGCGTTATCAAAGGCAAGTTCCGCCCCCGTCGCCAGCACCCACGCCTTCTGGATCGTGTTCTGCAATCCGGGAAGCGCGAAGGGCCCCGGAGCCGGGCGCTCGATGTGGATATAAATCCGGTTGCCCTTCTGCGTGCATTTCCCTCCGGCCAGCGCAGGGAAGGGCGACCCGCTCGTCCCGTAGATCGATTCGCCGTTTGCGGCAAGCCACAGTCCCACGTCCTTCAGGCGCTCGACGAAGGCGGCTGGAATCGTCCCGTCCGGCCCCGGGCCGACGTTGAGCAGCAGGTTTCCACCCCGGCTCACCACGTCGACGAGCAGACGAACAAGATCGTCCGCGCTTTTGAGTTTCGTGTCTTTCACGGAATACTGCCAGGACTCGCCGATCGTCACGCAGGCTTCCCAGGGATACGGCTTCTCCCGTTCAAAGCCCATCGCGACACTCACCTCCGAGGGCTGCTCGCGCGTGTAGAAGTCGGCCTCCTTGTTCACGCCACGCTCGCCGAGGCCGAGCCGATCGTTGATGAGCGCCGCAGGCTGAAGCTCGCGGATCATTGCGGCCAGTTCCGGCGCGCGCCACGCCGCGGCGGGCCGGTCCCACTCGCCGTCAAACCACACGCAATCGATCGGCCCGTACTTCGTGCAGAGTTCGCGGACCTGTACGAAAAGATAATCGTCGACGTATCGCGCAAAATCCGAAGTATAAGTCGGCTCGTGCCAATCCAACATCGAATAATACACGCCAAACTTCAGCCCCGCATCGCGCGCGGCACCCGACAAGCTCCGCACGTAGTCGGTGTGTGGCTGCATGTCCATGCTGTCGTATTTCGTCAAGGCGCTGTCGAACATCGCGTAGCCGTCGTGGTGCTTCGCGATGAACACCACGTATTTCATCCCCGCGTCCTTCGCGATCGCCATCCACTGCGCCCCGTCGAAGGCTGTCGGCGCGAACTGTTCGGCGTATTTCGGATAGTCCACGCGCTTCGCAGCGTCTTGTATCATGTCAAAATAGTCGAAGGCGGCGTTCGGATCGGCCCCCTGCACCGCAAACGGGCCCCAATGGATGAAGAGGCCAAACTTCGCGTCACGAAACCACTGCTGACGCTCCGCCTTCGTCCGTGCCGCCATCCGCGCGCGATAGCCCGGCATGTCGCCCCTATCTTGGATTCCCTCGGCCGGGTACCACGCCTTCAGGAACTCCGCCATCGTGCCCGGATACGTCGCACGCTTGACGTTCATCCACGTGCGTTGATCGCCGACCGCGTAGTAGAGATAAGTCTTGCCGTCGAACTCGACCAAATCGGGATCGGACGCGTTGATGCTCTCGTCCATTCCGTGCGGCGTCAGCACCGGATTCATCGCGCTGCGGTACCACGTCCGTAGATTGCTCGACCGCGTCACGTAGGTCTCGAAAAACCAGCGCGGCGATCGCTGCTCGAGGTAGAGTACGTAATAGTAGCCATCCACGTAACGAATCGTCGGGCAAGCCGTGTAACGATCGGTGCCAAACGTGGCTTCGGGAAGTTTCGTCCAAGTGTGCAGGTCTTTGGATTGCGCAAACTTGGTCGTAAACGCGGGATACGCCGGATCGTTGCTCTCGTAGGCCAGAACGAAACCCTCCGGCCCTGCGCACAGCGAGCTGTTGAACAAGTGTTCATTTGATTCCTGCACGACGACGACCTGCTCCGTCCATTTCTTCAAGTCCGTCGATTGGAACAGGGTCACATCGTTCCAATTATCACGCTCGAAGCGCGAGGCGGTGACCAGAACACTGTCGCCCGAAACGCTCGCGCTCGCCAGGCTATACCCCTCGCCGAATCGTGACAGTTCCTTCTTCGACTCCTCGTCGTTGATCGTCAGGTAGTAGTCCTTTTTCGTTCCGCCGCTCGCCGGCCGGTGGGAGATAAGCAGGCACAGACGGCCCTTCCAGACGATCGGCGACACCTCGCACACGTCGCGCAGCGACAGCACTTCCTCCTGCAAGGCGGGCCGGGGATCCGGCGCGGGCGGCATCGAAATCGCGTCAAAAGCCTCCACCGGCCAGTGCCCCAGCCGCAGCATCTTCTCGGGCACATCCTGTGTCCACTGCACGTAAGCGTTCACCGCGCCCTTCGCGGTATAGCCGATGTCTTTCGCCGAATCCTTGTCCACCTTGACGCCGAAAATTTTGTAGCCCATCAAGGTGCAGTCTTCGAAGTCCACATGCAGGTATTTCCCGTTCTGCACGCTCTGAACGACGCCGTCCGTCGGCGTCCCCGCCGGTTGCGAGAAATTGAGCGAGATAAAACGCGATCGGCTCGCCTGGATTCGCATGTACGTATGGAAGCCGTAATTGCCACCCTTCATCGCGCACTGCGGGCTCACCATGGTGCAGTCTTCGACGATCACGTCCGGACGCTCGGGCATCGCCGGGTTCTCGACGCGAATGTAGAGCCCCGCGGTGTCGCCCCATTCGTCCAGGGACCACAGCTTGCAGCGGCGAAAGGTAATCGGTTCCTCGGGCCGCGACAGGCAACTGGCCACCCCGCCCCCGAAAGCGCGGCCAATGCTGACGCAATCCTCCACGATGATCGTAAACGGTTCGATGCGGTTGGTGCAGTCCCAGAAAAGTCCGGCGTCTCCCCCCGTCACGTAGAAATTTCTGAGGATCCACCGGTCCCACACGATCGCCGAAAACGTCGGCTCCTTGTGTGCCGGGCTCCAGCCCTGCGAGGTCGCGCGAATGGTGCCCCACCAATCGTAACTCTTGAAACCTTTCT
>VFKU01000767.1 GCA_009885415.1 Rhodothermota bacterium | reverse complement strand
TCGACTACGGCACGGCGGGCAAGGACGACGACCAGTGGCTGTATCTTCCCGCGGCGCGAAAGGTTCGGCGGATTTCGGCGACAGATCGGGGCCAGTCATTTGTCGGGACGGATTTTACCTACGAGGACATCAAGAAGGAAACGAAGATCAGCGCGGAAGACTTCACGTTCAAGACACTTGGCGCAGAGGATGTGGATGGCCACAGGTGCTTCAAGGTTGAAGCGACCCCGGTGAACGAGAAGATTGCGCGGGAACTCGGGTACGCGCGGGCGGTGAGCTGGTTCGATGCCGAAATCTGGATGGCGCGGCGCTCGGAGTATATGGACGCCCAGGGCAAGGTGCGCCGCACGATCCTTTCGCAGGACATCGAGCAGATTGACGGCGTGTGGACGGCGAAACGCGTGACGGCGACGGACCTCAAGACGGGCCACACGACGGAGTTTCGCTTCAGTGAGGTGGACTACAAGACGCCGGTGGACGATACGAAGTTTACCGAACAGGCGCTGATCCGCGGCGCGCGCGGGAATTGAGCGTCGTGCAGGCGCTCGGCGATTTCTCGCGAGGGTGGATGCGCCGGTTGACGAGATTGCTTCGTCGCCTATCGGCTTCTCGCAATGACGGGTGGGGGGGCTCCTCGCGATACGGGCGATGGACGATCGACAAATTCTTAACCGCATGCGTGCTTGGTTTTTACGTTTCGTTTGCGTCGCTCGCGCAGGAACCGGCCTTGACCGAAGAGGGAGACGGCGCGCTCAATTTTTGGCAGCGACTGCGATCAAAGACCTACGTGAGCGGTACGCTGAAGTCGGAGTCGGCGCTGGAGCTGCACGGCGGCGACGTGCAGAAGTGGGAAACGATTCTTCAGCCGGACATTGAGATGCAGATCAGCCAGAACTGGGATCTCACGTTCATTCCTCGGCTGCGTCTGGATCCGGTGGATCGGCTTTACCCGGGAACGCCCACCCAACCGGAGCGCTCGGGACCGGCTCGCACGGTCTATCTCGGCGATCCGCTTGAACTCGAGTTGCGCGAGTTGTACGTGCGCACGCAGGCCGGCGCGACCTACATGACGCTCGGCAAGCAGCAGGTGGTGTGGGGGAAGGCCGACGGGCTAAAGGTGCTCGATGTCGTCAATCCACAGGACTTCCGGGAGTTTGTGTTGGACGATTTCGATGATTCGCGGATTCCGCTGTGGATGCTGAACGCGGAGATTCCGATCAAGAGCGCGACCTTGCAGGTGCTGTGGATCCCGGACCTGACCTATCACGACTTGCCCGAGCCGGGATCGCCCTTCGAGTTCACCTCGCAGGTGCCGCAGGCGCCGCCCGGCGCGAACGTGATCCGCCGCGCGCCGGAACGGCCGGAGAGTCCATTCATGGACAGCGACGTGGGGCTTCGCCTCTCTACTTTCTGGAAGGGCTGGGACCTCACGCTCAATTACCTTTATTTCTATGATGATTTTCCGGCGCTGTATCGGGACATCGATTTGTCCGGGTCGACGCCGATGATTACGTCGCGGCCAGCCTACGAGCGTGCGCACTTGATCGGGGGGACTTTCAGCAACGCCTTCGGCAAGTTGACCGTGCGCGGCGAGGTGGGATACACGGCCGGGCGCTACTTTGCGACGCAGAATGCGCTTGATGCGGACGGTGTGGATCAGAGCGGCGAGTTCGCGTACGTCATCGGCCTGGACTGGTTCGGGTTAAGCGATACGGTGCTCAGTTTCCAGTTTTTTCAGAGTGTCTTGACGGACGGCGCGCCCGGTCTCCTGCGCGACGATGTCGAGAACACGGTGTCGATACTCGCGCAGCGCGACTTTCTGAACGATGCGCTCGTGCTCTCCACGATCTGGGTGCACAACTTGAACGACAACGACGGCTTCGTCCGGCCGAAAGTGAAATACGAACTGGGCACGGGCATGGATCTATGGGCGGGGGTCGACGTGTTCTACGGGACCCGGCGCGGGTTGTTCGGCGAATTCAATGATGCCAGCCGCGTGCTGTTTGGGTTTGAATACAGCTTCGGATCGTAGGCGCGTGTGGGCGATCACGCCAGGTTGCGCTGATCTTTTCCAGAGAGGAGCAGCCAGAGAAAGAAGGGGCCGCCGAGGAGCGCGGTGATGACGCCGACGGGGAGCTCGGCGGGAGAGAGGACGACGCGGGCGGCGACGTCGCAGGCGACGAGGAAGGCGCCGCCGAAGAGGGCGGAGGCGGGGACGAGCGCGCGGTGGTCGTGGCCGACCATGAAGCGGCACATGTGGGGGACCATCATGCCGACGAAACCGATGGGGCCGCAGACGGAGACGACGCCGCCGACCATGAGCGAGACGGTGAAGAAGAGGACGAGTTTCACCTTGGCGACTTCGACGCCGCGGCTGATGGCGAGGTCGTCTCCGAGCAGCAGCAGGTTGAGTTCGTGTCGCGCGAGCCAAAGCAGCACGCTGCCGGAAAGCGCGAAGGGCAGCATGCTCCAGATGGAGTCGTAGTCGACCACCGAGAGTCCGCCCATTACCCAGCGCAACATGCGGAAGGCGTTGTAGACGTCGGCGGTGTATTGCACGAAAAGGATCAGGCTCGAAAAAAAGAAACTGACCGCGACGCCGGCGAGCAGGAGCGTGGCGGTGGAGAAGCCGCCGCGCAAGTAGGTGAGGCCGTAGACGAGGCCGGTCGAGAGGAGTGCGCCAGCGAAGGAGGCGGCGGCGGGTCCGCTGATGCCGAACCAGACGCCGTGCAGGCCGAGTTGCAGCGCGAGGGCCGCGCCGAAGGACGCGCCGCTGGAGACACCGAGCGTGAAGGGCGTGGCGAGGGGATTACGGAAGAGCGACTGAAAGGCCATGCCGCTGAGGGCGAGCACGGCGCCGGCGACGAAGGCGGCGATGACACGGGGGATGCGCAGTTCGCGCAGGACCTGGGCTTCGACGCCGCCAGAATGCAGGCCCGCGAGCGAGAAACCGTCCGGGCCGATGAAGGGCGCGGCCGCGGTGATCATCGCGGCCGCGGCCGCGAAGAGAATCAAGACGGCGCGGGGTTTCATCGCGCGGCCTCACGAGCGCGGACGAGGATCTGTCCGGCGGGAGCGGCGATGCGATCGAAGGGCGTATCGAAGACGCTTTCGAGCACGCCCTCGGCGAGCAGCGCGGAGATCTCTCCTGCGAAATGCACGCGGCCTGCTTTGAGCGCGATCGCGTGATCGCCCAAGAGCGCAGCGTCGTTCGCGTCGTGCGTGACGCTGACGAGCGTGACGCCTTCGTCGCGATTGAGTCCGCGCAGGAGCTCCACCACTTCGACCTGGTGTTTGTAATCGAGGAAGGTCGCGGGTTCGTCCAGCAAGAGAATGCGCGCGCCTTGCGTGAGGGCCGCGGCGATGAAGACCCGTTGGCGCTCGCCGCCGCTCAGTGTGTCGATCGGGCGGTCGGCGAACTCGCGCGTGCCGGTGCGGTCCATGGCGGCATCGGCCGCGCGGCGATCTTCCGGCGTGAGCGAGGAGAAGGGGCTGAGATGCGGGTAGCGGCCGAGCAACACGAATTCCGAGACGCGGAAGGGGAGATAGCGGGCGTCGGCCTGGGGCACGTAGCTGAGGACGCGCGCGAGATCGCGCTGGGCGTAGCTCGCGGAGGCCTTGCCGAGGATCTCGATCGCGCCGGACGCAGGGCGCACGATGCGCGCAATGCATTTGAGGAGCGTGGTTTTTCCCGCACCGTTCGGGCCGAGGATGGCGACGCTGCCGCCGGCGGGGATGTCGAGGGAGACGCCGTCGAGCACGGCGCGTCCGCCGAGGCGGCAGGTGAGATCGCGTATGGCGATGGCGGGAGTGGTCACGGTGCCCGCCAATCCACTTCGGGGTGGAGCAGGCGCGCGAAATCTTCGAGCACCTCGACGAAGCGCGGGCCGGGGATGGAGACGTGGCTTCCGCGGAGCAGATGGATGCGGCCTTCGCGCTCGGCGCGGAGGCCGGGGACGGATTTCCATTCGGCGAGGATGTCGGCTTCGGAGTAGCGCGCGCTTTCGAGCTGAGGTACGAGTTCGAGGATGACGTCCGGATCCATACGCAGGATGCCCTCGGGGCTGATTTCTGGGAAGGCGATGCCGTCGTCGGGGTAGGCGTTCTCGCCGCCCGCCATGCGCAGCAGTTCGTCGTACCATTGGCCGCGTCCGGCGGCATAAATGCTTTCGATGCGTCCCGCGCCGAGTTCGCGCGCGGAGGAGATCAGCACACGCGGACGCGGCAGGCCGGCGGTCTTGCGCTCGACGGCGGCGATGCGCGCGCGGCAGGACGCGACGAGGGCGCTGGCGGCGGCCTGCGTGTTGCAGCGGCGGCCGATGGTTTCGAAGGAGTCGAGGATGCCGGCGACCGTGCGATGATCGACGAGGAGGACAGGGACCTCGAGCGTGCGCAGGCGCGCTTGTGCCTCATCGTGAATGACAAGCAAGACAGCGAGATCCGGTTTGAGCGTTACGATGGCCTCATAATTTGGATCGACAAAGCCGCCGACAATCGCGCGCGACTGGGCCTCCGGCGGGAATTCGCAATAACGGGTGACGCCAACGACGCGATCGCCGAGGCCGAGCGCGAAAAGCGTTTCGGTGATGCTCGGCGCGAGGGAGACGATGCGCGCGGGCGAAGCGGATGACGTGGGCGGGGAGGAAGGGGAGTGATCGGGGAAAAAAGTCGAGCGCAGGGCCACGACTACTGCGAAGATTAGCAGCGCGATCGGTAAAGCTTTCGATGGGCGCATGTTTTTCGTGCTCCGCATGGGCTGGAAGCCCATGCCACAAAAATGCAACAAAAAATCCCCGGGGCCGCGAAGGCGGCGCCGGGGATGCCGTATTTCATCCACGTGGTCCGGGCATGGTCCTCGATGTCCGGCCTACTTGGTGTGCGCGCGAGCGCGGCGAGGTGTTCTGGCTTCCGGCGTGACCTACTGGCCGCCCTTCCCATCCGACTGGACAGTGGCTTGTGCGGCGTTCGTACCGGTTACAGCGGCGGGCCCGCGCCGGAATCGCACCGGCTTCCCTCGCGCCAAGGGTTCGGCGGCCACCTTCGCACAATCGCGGGGAAGAATCAACCCGGCGCGGGAGTTTCATTCCCCAGCGCACATTGCTTAGGATAAGGTGTTTGATTCACACAAGGGTGCCCATGGACCAGACGAAACTGAAATTGTTGATGCAAGAAGTCTCGCGCGGCGCGGTGTCGCCCGAAGAGGCGACGCTGCGTTTGAAGGCGTTGCCCTTTGAGGACTTGGGCTTCGTGAAGATTGACCACCACCGGCAGATTCGCCGGGGGCATCCGGAGACAATTTTCGCGCAGGGCAAGACGGCGGAGCAGGTGGTCGAGATCGTCGGACGGATGCGCCACCACGGCGGCAACGTTCTTGCGACGCGCTGCTCGCAGGAGGTCACCGCGGCGGTGATCTCGAAATTCCCCGACATGACGCACAACGTGCTCGGGCGGACGCTCACGTGGAGCGAGTCGAAGGCGGAGAAACGGCCGGGGTATATCGCTATCGTGTGCGCGGGCACGTCTGATTTGCCCGTGGCCGAGGAAGCGGCGGTGACCTGCGAGATGTTCGGCGACGCGGTGAAGCGCGTGTCGGATGTAGGGGTGGCCGGGCTGCATCGCATCTTGGGTCAGCGAGAGGTG
>VFKU01000637.1 GCA_009885415.1 Rhodothermota bacterium | reverse complement strand
CCGTAGTCGAAGGTCAGGAATGCCGTGTCGCGAATGTTCGCCGGACTCAAGAAAAACAAGACGGTTCGCTTCTCCGCGTCAAAGTACTTTCGCCAACTCACCGTCTCGCGCACGCGCGTGTTTCCGCTCTTGTCACGCAAGGTAATCGTCGCCTTGCGCATCACCTGCGCGCCGTCGTCTCGCGCGTTCACGTGCGCAACCACCGCGACCCCCTCCGGCAACGCGTCCTCGGTAAACGCCTCAACCCCGCTCCACAACGCGGTCCACAATAATGCAAATCGAAATGCGATCATCGCCCACCCATTCCGTCTCAAACTTCCCGTTTCACGCGAGCCGCCATGCAACCCATCACCGACGATTGAGAAAGCAAGCTCTCACCACCAATCCGTAAGAGTATTGACGATATTACGCCAAGCATTCTTCACCCGCGTGCCATACGGCCATAGAATCATAGGGCTCTTGCTGCGATCTACGGCAAAATCAGCCGAATCCACCGCCGACGCAGGCTGCTCAGAGCAGAGCTCGGAAACATTCCATGGTATTTTCGATTCCTCTAAATCTTTGTGCACATACCGCATGGCACACCGTCCGGGGATCCACCCAACGGATTCAACCTTCGTAAGGCCAGTACGTTCATACTCCCGCGCACTTCCAAGGCCTAACCCTTCCCGGCTAGAGCGCATGTACGCAATCGCCTCTCGACGCACATGCACTACTTCGTCTAAATCCGGCATGCGCAGCATCTGAAACCTGAGCGTTATGTCCTTCCTCGCACTGTCTGGTGTGACACTGCCCTCGGACTCCGAGATTTTATACAATTCTTTCAACTGCTCGATGGTAGTTCCAGGATGAAGACCCGTAAACGGATGAAGGTGCGGCTCTATCATTTCGAAGTACGGCCAAAGGAGATACCTTAATTCAAGCTCAAGTTCAAAGCTTTCGTCCGTACCGTGCGAGTTGTAGCCGAACGCAAATCGCGCGTCCCAGATCTTATCACCAGTGTCGATGGCTTTGCCGTCCGACACGATAGTCCGGATCGGGCCGTCCTTCCCCCAAAGTACCAAACAAAATTTGTTTCCCGGGGCCCACGAGTACACAACACGCTCAGTTCTCTTTGCTTCGTCCGGCATTGGAGTCGTTGCGATTTTGTTCCCAAAAGATACACGGAAACAGAGTCGGCCAGACTCGGAAACCATTTCACCGGCGAGAACGTCGGTCAACAACTTCTCAGTCGAATACGATTCGACCTGACACGCCGCAATCACGCACGACGAATACGCAAGGAGGAATGCCACGAATGCTCGTAACAATGCACTCATCGCCGTCGGAATCGCCCGAAAACACGCATCCACAGCGAACGCCACCTCCAGGCTCGTTTTTGCGTTTGTGGCACAGCAACCTCAACCGCGTTCGGTCGCACGGCCCGCGCCGCAGGTTCCGCCAGCTTCGCCGATCCCGATTCGAAGCGCAATCCGCCGGAAATCTCCAGCGGCGTCGGCCCGGACGCGGCGTCGGCCTTCGGAGCCTTGCCATCTGCGGCGCGCTCCAGATCCTTCGACTGCTCATACACGATCATCATCGCTTCGCGAAATTCGCGCGCAGTCTGGAAACGGTCGTCGGGGTTCTTTGCCATCGCTTTCTCGACGAAGGCTTCGCCCGAAGGCGGCAGCCACGGCACCAGCGTCTTCAGCTTCACCGTGCCGATCGGTAGCTCTCCGGACAGCAACTCGTAGAACATTACGCCGAGCGCATACAAGTCCGTGCGCGAATCGACGTGCTTCGCGTCCGCGCGCTGCTCGGGCGAGCTGTACTGAAGTTTTCCCAGCGTGATACCGACGCGCGTGAGGTCCTGATCGGTCTCGATGAGTTTCGCGAGGCCGAAATCGAGCAGCTTCACCTCCCCGTCGCGCGTCACCATCACGTTCTCCGGCGAGAGATCGCGGTGGATGGTAAACTCGTGCGCTTTCTCGAGCGCCCCGCAGACCATGCCGAGAATGCGCACGGTCGATCCAAGGCCAACGTTCTTCCCGCGCTTCTTCCGCTCGCGCATCCACGACCGCACGCTCTTGCCATCGACGTACTCCATCGCGTAATAGAGCGTGCCGTCCACTTTGCCGCTGTCGTAAATCTTGACTACCGCGGGATGATCGATGCGCTTCACGGCGCTGATCTCGCGCTCGAAACGCGCGACGGCCTGTGGAAGCTGCGCGTACTTCGGCAGCAAAGTCTTGAGCGCGACCTGCCGATCGGTCTTCCAGTCCTTGGCCAGGTGGACCATACCCATGCCGCCGCGCCCGAGAGGGCTCTTGATCTCGTAGCGGTCGGCGAAAAACGCGCCTTCCTCGAAACCGGGCATGGGTGTGTCTCCCGCTCGCCGACGCTATCCGTGCAGACGTTCGAGCAGTTTCTTGCAGGCCTTGATACCGTCGAACTCGCTCATGCGCTCGCCCTCGTATTCGATGCCGAGATTCCCGTGGTAGCCGTGCTTGTCGACCACGTTGGCGATGAGGCGCGGAAAATCCAACTTCGTCTCGTCGCCGGTCGTCGCGTCAAAGTCGTAACACTTCGCGCTGACCGCCTTCGCGTACGGCATCATCCGATCGATCGCGTCGTACTTGTCCACGTCGTCCGGGAAATTGCCGAAGTCCGGAAGCGTCCCGAAGCGGGGATGGTCCACTTTCTTGATCAGCCCGATCAGTGCGTCCGGATGCGACGACGGCCCACCGTGATTCTCGATAATGAGATTGAGTTTGTTCTTTTCTGCGTATTCGGAAAGTTGGCGCAGCGGCGGCGCCGACCGCTCGATGTAGGCGTTGAGCGTCTCGGAGGACTTCATCGTGCCGTCGTTGTAGCCCGCCCAGTTCATGCGCAGGGTCTCGCAGCCGAGGTGCGCGGCGACGTCGATCCATTTCTTGTGCTGCTCGACCGCGCTCTTTCGTCCATCCTCGG
>VFKU01000682.1 GCA_009885415.1 Rhodothermota bacterium | reverse complement strand
GCGGGAGGGCGGAGCATGGTCTTTCGATTTGATCCGGCGACGATGACTGCAACCGAGGCGTTTCGTATCGGAGATCATTTGGGACTGGTGGTACACGATGCGGACGCGGGGCGCTTCGTGGGAGCGTCGTGGGGCTCACGCGCGTTTTATCGGTGGAGCAATGCGTCGCTGCCTGCGGCCCCGTCTGAAGAGGACGTCAAGGCGGAGAAGTCGGCAAACCGATCGCATTACGTGGACTTGCAGGATGGAAAGTGGTTGCGGGGAACCCCGTGGATGCTGTGCGGCGGATTGAAGAATTATCGCGGGCCGAACGGCAACTTTGCGCTGGGCGGACTGGATCTGATCGATATGGCGACGCTGGTGGCGGTGCACCAGGTTCCGGTCAGTCTGTGGGAGCCCGGTGGGCGGCCGATGCTGCAGAACGCGTTCTTTGCGGAGTTGACGGAGACGGGTTTGCGGTTTTATTTTTTGCCGGGGGACGGTCGGGCGACGATCTATGTGTATGAGCCGGTGATCGGGCCGAAATGAATCAGGCCCGGGCTTCCGCCCGGGCCTGCGAAGTGCGATCGATGGGTCGCTTAGGCTTTCTTGGCGTTTATTTTTTTCATGAGCCGCGATTTCTTGCGGGCGGCGGTGTTCTTGTGGAGGACGCCTTTGCGCGCGGCGACGTCGAGTTCGACGATGGCGTTGCGGACGGCGTCGGCAGCGTCTGTGCCGACGGCGAGGAGGGTCGTTTCGGCCTTCTTGACAAAGGTCTTGACGCGCGAGCGCACGTCGATGTTGCGTTGGCGGCGCTTTTCGTTTTGGATAACGCGTTTCTTTTGCTGCTTGATATTGGCCATGGGTCGTCCTATGTGAGTGGACCGGCTTGCGCCGGCCGCGTGGATGCGAAGCGGAACGACAGAGGGTAGCAAATGCGCGCGGAGCGGGTCAACCTGCGGGGCGAATCGTGCGTTGGTGCGGGTGATTCCGTGGGGGGCGATTGAACCGGGGGGCGCGCCGGGGTATTGTAGCTGGGACCCTGGGGAGAGGGCGAAAGTGGGGGCGACGATGACGGCATTTCTTCTTGTAGCGATGACGATTCTGGCGCAGACGGCGCCGTCGGACGATGTTTTCGAGCCGCTGGACGCGCCGGTGGCCGCCCCTGTCGCGTCGGCCGAGACGTCGGCCGTGTCTGCGCCCGAGAAGGCGCAGGCCAAGTTTCCGGTGGGGACGGTGGTGTATGTGAACGCGACCTCGCTGGGCCTTCGCGATGCTCCGAAGCGCGACGCGCTGCTGATTCACTACATTCCGCAGCAGGCGAAGGTGACCGTGATCGAGCCGGGCGAGGGGCCGGTCGCGGACAAAATCGGCGACAAGCCGGGGGCCTGGATTCGCGTGGAGCACGGGGGACACAAGGGCTACGCCTTCGATGCGTTTCTGATCGCTGCGCCGCCGGCGCTCGAAGAAAATCTCGATTGGATCTGCGCGCCCGGAAAGAAGGTGGGGCCGATCACCGCGAAGACGACTTACACTGAGTTGGTGGCGGTGTTTGGCGCGGCGAACATTGGCGATGCGACGATTCCGCTGGGCGAGGGCAAGACGGAGGCGGGGACGGTGATTTTCCCGAAGGACCCGGACAAGCGCTTGTTTGTGCAGTGGGCGATTCCGAAGGAGAAGTTGCACTCGGTGATCGTGGAAGGGACGCGTTGGAAGACCGGGTCGGGCATTGGTATCGGGACGCCGCTTTCGGAGGTGGTGAAGGCGAATGGCGGTCCCTTTAGTTTCGCGGGATTCGGATGGGACTATGCGGGCTACGTGATCAACTGGAAGGGCGGGCTGCTCGAGGCGGACCACAAGCTCGGCGAGGACATTTCGCTGTTTCTCGCGGCGCAGACGCCCTATTTGCCGGCGGACCTGGCGGCCTTGCAGGGAGACAAAGAGTATTCTACGGAATTGCCGCAGGCGGCCAAGGTGAACCTGCGGGTGAAGGCGATGACGATTCAATTGCGCGAGTGAACGCGCGGAACATGAGACGGTGAGGGAGGAGCGACATGAGAATTTCGGCGTGGGTGGTATTGGCGATCGGGGCGGTGGTTTCGACGGCCGGTGCGGACGAGATCACGGTGAAGGGCATCCCGTACAAGAACGTGTTGATTACGAAGACGGGCAGCTTTTATTACGTGCAACTTCCCGAGGAAGGGCGGACGCTGAATGTGCTCGTGGCGGAGGGGTCGGGGGTGACGATTAACGAAGACCCGTTTTACCGCGCCCCGCTCCGAGAGGCTTACGTTCAGAACCGCGCGCGGCGGGCGGCGGGCGAGATCAAGGACATCGATCCGGCGTTTCGCGGGGGCAAGGACGCGACGGTGTCGCAGTCGTTGGACGATCTGCGCGGCAGTGGCGGCGGCGCTGCAAAAGGCGGCGGGGCCGCAGCGGGCGGGTTCGGCGTGGCGCGTTCGGACATCGAGGCGATGCTGGCAGGTTTGGGTTTTCAGTTTCAGCCCGGGCCGGGCAATTCTTCGGCCGTGGCTTCGCGGCCTGACGGGTCGCTCGAACTGCTGGGTCCGCCGGAGAGTTTGAAGGGGATCGTGGCGAAGGCGACGGGTCCGGTGCAGGCGGTGGACGCGAGCGTGGGGCAGATGAAAATGTTTCTGATGCAGCTCAAGCCCGCTGCGGCGGGTGCGTTGGATCAGGCGCTTAACGAGGCCAAAGAGAAGGGCTCAGGGACGGCGTCGGCTGACGGGGTGAGTATTAGCATTACGCGTAAGGTGGATGGCGCGAACGCTACGATTGAAGCGCGAATTACGGCGGGCTGAGGCGGTGGCTTCTGCGGGACATTCGACGGGCGAGTTCGTAGCAAGCGATGGCGCGCGGCTGTTTCAGCAGCGGTGGGTCCCTGCGCAGGTCAAGGGGCACGTGCTCATTGTGCACGGGTACGGCGAGCACTCGGGGCGCTATGGGCATGTGGCGGAACGCCTGAACCGCGAGGGCTACGCGGTTTACGCTTACGATCATCGCGGGCACGGGAAGAGTCCCGGCCGCATGGGGCATATTCCAAGTTTCGATCGCTTGATCGACGATCTTCAGGAGATTTCCACCGCGCTCTTTCGTGAAATTCCTGTGGGGCCGTGGTTTGTGTTTGGGCACAGCCTGGGTGGACTGGTGACGGCGAGTTGGGTGGTGCGTTACAAACCGTCGGTGCGCGGGTTGGTCTTGACGAATGCCGGCGTGAAGGCGGACGAAAGCGTCGCGCCGATGTTGCGCAAGGTGGCAGGCCTGATGGC
>VFKU01000760.1 GCA_009885415.1 Rhodothermota bacterium | reverse complement strand
GCTCTTCAACGTAGCTGTCCTTGAGCGTGAGCCCCCCGGCGCGCAGCGACTTGACCTCGGTGCCCGTCAGCGCGATACCCGCCTCGACACGCTCGAGCACTTCGTAGTCACGCCGCGCTTGCCGGTTTTCGGAGATGATTTTTTCGGTCATGATGCGCGAGTATAGAAGAATACCCGCGGACAATCACCTGGTGCTAAATCGAATACTTGTATTTAATTCTCTTGCGGTCAAAGTGCTCCTCAAGATAGGAGTAAATCCGATCAGCTTCGGCATCGGTCAGTTTTTCCTGTGATTCAGTCCAGTAGAGAGGAGTGCGATGAACCAGTCTTTCAAGCTCGCCAAACATGAGTTCAGCCTCAACAACGGATCGCCCCATCGTGAACACCTCTAAAGCATCGCGTCCCGCACCCACTACAACAGGCGTCCTAACGCTCTTGCGTTGCCACCTTCGGCGTAGTAGCCCAAATAGCGGCTCCAATGGACGAAGAAGATCTGCCGGTTGCCACGCTCGCTTGGCAGTCAAGGGGAAAACTCCTGTTCACTGCCGGCGCGGTCCCCAGGACGGCCCCTCGGCGACGAGGTGACCGAGGTTGCCGACCATCCGCACGGTGCCGGTCTCGATCGTGGCGGTGTAGAGCTGCGGCTTGCCGCTGCGCGAGGACTGAAACATGAGATGGCGCGAATCGGGCGACCAGGTGGGCGATTCGCTGCTGCCAACGGACTGCGTGAGCGGGCGCGCGCCGCTGCCGTCCGCGTTCATCGCCCAGAGTTCGAGCCCCTCACCGTCCTTCTCGACGATACACGCGATCATACGGCCGTCCGGCGACCATGCGGGGTCGTAGGAGCTGCCGCCCTGATACGTGATCCGGTGCTGATTGCTTCCGTCCGCATTCATCACGAAGACCTGCGGCCGGCCTTCGCGGTCGCTAACGAAAGCAATCTGCTGCCCGTCCGACGAAAAGACCGGCCCAGTGTCGCCGCCTTTGTTGTTGGTGATGCGCGTTTCGCCCACGCCGTCTGCGCTCTTGATGTAAATCTCGGTGTTGCCGTCTTTGCTGAGGACATAGGCGAGTCGCGTACCGTCCGGCGTCCACGCGGGCGCGTGGTTCAAGCCCGGCTTCTTCGAGAACACCTTCGAGGTGCCGGTCTGCCGGTCAAAAATATAAATCCACGGGTAGCGGTCCTTGTAGGACATGTAGGCGATCTTGCGGCCGTCGGGCGAAAATTTCGGCTTGATCGAAATCGAGCCGTGCTTGGTGACTTGCGTCACTTTTCCGGCATCGTAATCGGCGACGTAAATCTCTTTCACCTTGCCTTGGCCGCCGCTAAACGCGATCTCGCTCGACGCCACGCCCGCGACGCCGCTCTGATAGCGCACGGCCTCGTCGGCGAACTGGTGCGCGAGCAGGCGGACCCACTGCGACTCCGCGCGCAGACGCTTACCGATGACTTGCTGGCCCTCGGGCACGTCGTAGAGGCGACACTCGGAGACGAGGACGTTGGCCTCGGTGCGGACGATGCCGTGGACGAGGTTCTCGGCCGGCGTTTTACGCCAAGCGCCGAAATCGATCGCCGCGATCTCGGTCGGCATCCCGGCGAAACCCGGAGGGAATTGGCCTGCGGGCACAATGGTGAAGAGCCCGGTGAAGTCAAGATCGTTCGCGACGACCTGCGCGAGCATCGGCGAGTAAGCCTCCATCCCCGGCCCAGCCACAAAGGGCGGCACGGCGACCTTGATGCGGCGGTCGAGGCCGCCGGTCGTCGTGATTTGCACGGGTGCCTGTTGCGCGTCTGCAATTCCCGCGATCAACACCAGCGCCCCCAGTATGAACTTGATTGTCTTCTTCACCCCGTTCCCCCTCCCGGTGCGAGCGTGTCCGTCAGACTGAACACATACACCACTTGTTGACGATCCCCCACGAATTCGAGCGGCAGCGGCGGAAGCGGCTGCGCGTTAACGATGGCCTGAACGCAAGACAGCGCGAGCGCGGAATCCACCGAAGCATTCGCTGTCGGCTGCCCCAGCAACATCCCGTCGCGCCCCACCCAAAACGTGATCTGTACTTCCCGGTTCTCCGGCGTCAATTGCACGCCGCCGGGAATCTGCCAGTACGGCTCGACCTTGCGCTGCACCTGCCGCCCCCACATGTTCAACATCGGCGGCAGTTGCTGATTCTGCACTCCGGCCGACGGCGGCGGCATCTT
>VFKU01000095.1 GCA_009885415.1 Rhodothermota bacterium | reverse complement strand
GCGTCGGCGTAGATCGGCACGCCGCGATCGCGCGCCGCCCGGATCGCCAAAATGAGTTCGCCGCTCTTGCCCCAATACGCGCGGCCGCGCGCCTTGATGTGCGTTGCCACCGACGTGACGCCCGTCGCCTCGGCGATCCGGATCGTTTCGAGAATCGAATCGAGCATGGTCGTCGGCGCGCCGCCGTGATCGTCGCGGCTCGGCACGTACCACATCGGGTCGATGCCCGAGGCCCGCTCGTGAACGATGTACAGCCCGCGGTAGGGCTTCACCTCGCGCACCAGCGCGACGAGTTCGTCCGTCGTGCTCCAGATGCCCGGCTCGTATTCCAGGCCCGCGGTCAGGCCCCAAGCGCCGGCGTCCATCCCCTCGCGCAGCATCGTTTTCATCGCCGCGATCTCGTCCGGTGTCGCATCGCGGTTCTTCGGGTCGGTCAGCGCCGCACGGCGCAGCGTGTTGTGCCCCACCATCAAGATCGCGTTTGGGCCGAAGTGACGCTCGTCGAGTTGCTCGCGTTGCCGCTTGATATCGATCAGGCTGCGGCCGTCCTGGTTGACGACGACGGTGGTGACGCCTTGGGCCACAAGATTGGGCGCGGCGCGTCGGTTCGCGTCGGGCGATCGCAGGCCGCCGTTCTCGCCTCCGCCGTCGGCGTGGCTGTGCAGATCGATGAAACCGGGGAGGACGGTGAGACCTTCAGCGTGGATGACGCGATCCGCCTCCGCGCGGCCGAGATCGCCGATGGCCGCGATGCGCCCTGCCGCGAGGGCCACGTCGGCGCGAAACGCGGCCGACCCCGATCCATCCAGAATGTGGCCGCCAACAATCAGGACGTCATAGTGTGGCGGCCCGGCGATCGCTGCGCCGCCCGTCAGCAAGCTCGCGGCGAACAGCGCAATGCGAAGGGGCCGCAGGCTCGCCAAGGACCGCGCCAGATAATTCACTCTCGCCTTTCGTCCTCGGGCCGGGCCGAATCAGCCGATCGTAAATTCGACCGTGCCGGATTTAATCGTGCACTGGCACGCCAGGCGCTCGCCCTCGTCCATATCCATGTCCTGTTCTTTTGCATTCAGCGGACTTAAATTTTCCATGCCCGACACCACAGAGCAGCGGCAGGTACCGCAGAGGCCCTCCGTGCAGCCGAAGGGCATGCCCAGATCCTCGCAGGTCTCAAACACGCGCGTGCCGTCCGGCACTTCGCGTGACTGGCCCTCAAATACGATCTTCGCCATTCGAAATCCGCTCCCGTTTCTCGCCCCTGTCCATGAAAAATACGGACGACGCGCGGCACGCCGCCCACCACGCCCAGTGTATAACGCGTATCGGGCCGCGCTCAATCCCGTGGCGTTGGGAAGGCGGCAGATGGCTTTGGCATACTCCGCCCCATGCCCTCGTTTGAACAGCGCGTGATCGGCCTCTTCGAGACGATTCATCCCCTCGATCGTATCGCGCGGGCCGGCTTCGTGCTGCGCGGCGTGTGCGAGCCGGAGAGCGTCGCCGCACACAGCCACTTCGTCTCGCTCCTGGCGCTACTCTTCGCCGATCGCTACCCGCAGGAATTCGACCGGGGTAAGCTGCTCGCGATGGCGCTCACGCACGACCTGCCTGAGTCGCTCCTCATGGACATCCCCATGCCCACGGCCGATGCGCACCTGCGCGACGCGAAGAACGCCGCCGAGCAGGCCATCGCCGAGCAACTGCTCGACGGCCTCGACCGGCGCTACGCCGAGTACCACCGTGAGTTCACTGCCGCCTCGAGCCCCGAGGCGCGCCTGCTGCGCGGGCTCGACAAGGCGCAGATGATGATCAAGGTGATCATGTACGAGCGCGAAGGGCGGGGGCGGCTGGCAGAATTTTGGGCCAACCCGCGCAATTTCGAGGACTACGGCGTGCAGGCTGTCGCGCGGCTCTTCGACGAGATTTGTGCGGAGGCCGGGCGCGCACGGCCCACCGGGCCGAAGAGCGCGTAAAGAACCCGCAGCCGTAGCATGGGCGGCCCGCCCATGCGAACGAGCGAAAATCTGCTTGGCGGGGAGTTTCAAGACGGGATGCCGCATGGGCGGGCCGCCCATGCTACGGGTTTTGGGGGTCCGTCAGCGCCGCTCAGTCCTGCGAGGGCGCAGGCTGAAACACCACGACTTCATCGCCCGCGTCGAGCGCCGGTGTCCGCGTCCAGCCGTTCCATTCGTACAAGGTCTCGACGGACACGTCGTACTGGCCGGCGATATCGCCGGCCCGTTCCCCTGTGGCCACGGAGTGAATGTGGCGGATCGTGCCCTCGGAG
>VFKU01000923.1 GCA_009885415.1 Rhodothermota bacterium | reverse complement strand
TTGATCGGGCACGAGGCTCGAGTCACCCGGGTTGCCGTTTCCGGGGATGGTTCCCGGGCGGTCAGCGGGGCGTCCGAAGGGGCTGTGATTGTCTGGGACTTACCGGCGCGCAAGGCGCTGACGCGAATGGACCATGGCCGAAATGTGAGTCAGCTCGCAATCTCTCCTGCCGGAAAAGTCTGCGCTGTCGGTTCATTTACGGGGCCGGTTCATATTTGGGATATCGAGAGCGGAAAGCTCCTAAACGTGCTTTCCGGGCACAATCGCCTGCTCACCCGCATGGAATTTGGCACGAGTGGCGACATACTGCTGACGACCTCTTTGGACGGCACCACACGCATATGGAACACAAAGAACGTTCCGGGCATCGTTCAAACGGAAACCGACCGTATCGTCCGCACGCTGGAGGTCGCCGCCGATGCGGGTCTGTTCGCGAGTGCGGAGTCGAACCATTCAATTGTTGTGAGATCGGTGGATTCACTTTCGACTGTCGAGGAGTTCTTTGCGGCGGGATGGGTTGACGGGTCCCAAGTCGCGATTTCTCGCGACGGCCGGCGAATGGCGCTCGTGTTCGATGGGTTTACGACGATTGTTTGGGACCGGATCGAACGCCGCGTATTAGGCGTGTTTGGCGGCCGGCAGGGCTATGCCACAGGAGTCGGAATGGACTCCGCCGGCACCCAAGTCGCGGCCGCCGGGTGGGACGGTTCCGTAGTGCTGTGGAGCGAATCGGCTTCGGCTGTATCTTCGAGGCGTCCGGTATGCGATGCCTCACTGGACTCTGTCATGGTAAGTCCCGACGGACGTTTTACCGTCGTCGGCGCAGGTGGCGGGAAGATATATCTGATGTCGTCTGACACCGGGAGAATCGAAAAAGTAGTGGAAGCGCACGATGGATCTGTGACCGGACTTGCGCTAAACGGTCGCGAGGATGTCCTCGCGACCGCATCCGAGGACAGGTCAGCGAAAGAATGGCGCTGGCCAGATCTTGCTTCGCTCGCAACGATGAAGGGACATGCCGAAGGGTTGGACGACATAGCGTTTTTCCCCGACGACGTTCGACTACTTACGTTCTCCTCGAACGACGAAACCGGAAGGGTCCGCGTCTGGGACGCTGCGTCGCGCGCGGAACTCGCCAAACTTGATGTTAAATCACCGACCGCCGTCGCCCCGACCCGGCTGGGAACATTGGCGGCCTCGGGAGGGGATCGGATGCAACGTTTGGAGGCTGCGCCGTATTCGCCCCTAGGAGATCACGCGGCAGAGAGGCGACGTTTTGATGACTACATTCACAATCTCTCCGTTAAATCGACGGTGGCCGCTAATGTGTTGTCGCCACTTCCTAGAACCATTTTCGTTTCCTCTGAACGGATTGCGCAAGACTTGTCGTCGCTGGCCAAGGGATCCGGACAAGCACAAGATAACCAAGGAAGCGGGCCGCCGGACGACAATGGCTGGCCGATATCGGCCGACGCCGACCTCGGCGCTCTCAAGCGGCTGGGGATAGATTCGGGCGATCACATTCTGCGGATTGAAGGCCGGCAAATCGCGGATGGGCAGGTGCTCAGAGACGAACTTGACGGCATCGCAGTGGCATTGCGCGCCGGGAGTCGAACTGCGTTCACTATTGAGCTTCGGCACAAAGGAAAGTATTTCGAGTTCCGATACCAAGTCCTCCCGGTTTCGGCGCGCGAAATTGTTCAGGAGATTGATGGTCAAGAGGCGATTGAGCGGATGGAGAGAATCGGCAATGTGCTTGAAGTTGGCCGTAGAACTATCGAGATCAATTCGATTCAGGACGCCACCGCCTTAGGAATCTCCTCGAACAGCGAGGCGCTCGCAGGCTACTTCGTTTCTGGTCCCAGCCTTCTTTTAGAGCGTGACGATTATCTGAAATTCGGATTCGGGCCGAGGGACCGAATTACGCATATCGACGAAAAGCCTATCTCAAGTGTTGACACGCTCATCGATCAATGGAAGACGCTGACGGAATCCGTTCGCACCGGCGCCCGCAAAGAATTTACGCTGCAAGTGGAACGAGGACAGTTTGAGCGCGTCCAGGTGACTGTCAAGACGAACTAGGCGTGACCGGAGACTTGGGCGTGCCATGCAGACAATTGCCGAGTCTGGACTTTCTTCCCTGGAGCAATGGATTCCGGCCATGAAGGATAGGTCGGCGTCAGCTGTCTGGCTGGATAGACTACCCGAAATGGGCCGAAAGCCCCCTGCAACTCGGTGCAAATTGTACAAGTATTTCAAAACCGCAGCACTTTAGCTGTCAACGAGTTGCGGCTTTTAGCGAGCCAGCCCGAGGCGCCTGCGGACCAAGAGGTCGGGAGTTCGAATCTCTCCGGGTACGCCAGTTTTAACTTAGCGTGAAGCCTAGAGTTAGGGTTCACTGCGTCGCTATTTCCTCTTCCGCCGCGGCGTCGACCGCTCGGCACAGAATCTCGTAGTAGGCCTCTCTGTCCATACCCGTCACGCGGGCCCCGTACCATTCGCAGAGATCGGTTGAGACGACCGGGCCGTAATTGATCACCGGCGAGAGATAGGCCACAAACAGCGGGACCAGGTCGGGCCTGGCGGCGAAACGCGGATGGATGCGGAGTTCGCACATTCGCACGCCGTCGGATTCGAGGATGAAGGGCTCGCCGAATTGGTTGGGCTCGAGGTCGGCGGCGTCGAACACGATGCGGGTGGGAAGGCGCAGGCACGCTTCGTGATGGAGGTATTGCGGCAGCGTGTCCACCGTCAGTGCGCCCCCGAGGATCGCGATCGCGCGATCGGCGGCGCGCTCGGCGTGCTCGTCGAGCAGAGCGCCGAGAAGTAGTTGCGCCTCGTGCGAATCGGCGGGGGGCAGCGCTTCGCCGGTGAAGAAAACGTTTGCCTCACTCATAGCGCTTCTTGAACTCCTCCGTGCGTTTGCGGCGCAACTCGCGTTCCTTGTCGTCCATCTTGCCCAAGTACCAGCGGTGGTTCTCGCTGTTCAGCACTTCGTCGATCTTGGCGGCGAGGGCGTCGCCTGCCGCCGCCGTCTTTGCATCGCCCGATGCGTGCGCCTTTTCGGCGATCTCTTCCAGCTCAGGGATGAACTCGGTGTAGAAGTTCTTGGCGACCTCGTAGGTGCCGTGCCAATGGGTGATATCGGGCCCCATCATCGAGACGCCGTGGCGGGCGCGGCGGCCCTCGTGGTGCCAGAGGTA
>VFKU01000804.1 GCA_009885415.1 Rhodothermota bacterium | reverse complement strand
CTTCTCCGTGCTCACCGTGCTCATCGGCGTGCCCACCGCCGTCAAGCTCTTCAACTGGACGGCCACGCTCTACGGCGGCAACGTGACCTTTCACGCGCCCATGCTGTACGCCTTTGGGTTCATCGGGCTCTTCCTCGTCGGCGGACTCACAGGCCTCTTCCTCGCCGCAATGGGCACCGATGTCCCCCTCCACGACACCTACTTTATCGTCGCCCACTTCCACTTCACCATGGTGGGGGGCATGGTGATGGCCTTCTTCTGCGGCGTGCACTTCTGGTGGCCTAAGATGTTTGGCCGGATGTATCCAGAGTTCCTGGCGAAGATTTCTGCGATGCTCGTCTTCGCCGGTTTCAACCTGACCTTCCTGCCGCAATTTGTCGTTGGCTGGCTCGGCATGCCGCGCCGCTATCACGCTTACCCGGACGAGTGGCAGGCGTGGAACGTGATGTCCTCCGGCGGCGCGTTCCTGCTTGGCGGCGCCTTCGTGCTTACCATCGGCTATCTGCTGTGGTCGCTCAAGTACGGCGCGATCGCCGGCCCGAACCCCTGGGGCGCCAAGGGCCTCGAGTGGGAGGTCTGCGAGACGCCGCCCCACGCGCACAATTTCCACCACGTACCCACGGTGACCGAAGAGGTTTACGCCTACACCGGCAAGGAGCACATGGATGTCTAATACCGCCACACAGCCCATCACGATGGGGCCGGCCGAGCCCATCGTTTCGAGCCAGTACGAGACGCGCGAACAGCAGACCGAGACCGCGTTTATCGGGATGTGGCTCTTCCTGATCCAGGAAATCATGTTCTTCGGTGGACTTTTCGTGGCTTATGCCGTGTATCGTTACAAGTTTCCCGTCACCTGGTACGAGAGCAGCGCGCACCTGAATTACTGGATGGGCGGCACCAACACGGTCGTGCTGCTGCTCAGCAGCGTGACGATGGCCTCGAGCGTTTACGCCACGCAGACCGGCAAACGCGCGATGCAGTTGTGGAACCTCGGACTCACCCTCGTGCTGGGTACGGTCTTCCTCGTGGTCAAGTATTTCGAGTACAAGGAAAAATTCGGTCACGGCCTCTGGCCCGGATGGAACTGGAACCCGGATGCGCTCGGCTTCACCGATCCCTCACACGCGCAACTGTTCTTCATCCTGTATTTCATCATGAGCGGTATGCACGCCTTCCACATGATCATCGGCATCAGCGTCGGCGCGGTCTTCTGGGTCCTGTGTTACAAGCGCGAATACGGACCCAACAAGTACCTCCCCGTCGAAATGTTCGGATTTTATTGGCACTTCGTAGATATTGTATGGGTGTTCCTGTTCCCCATGCTGTACTTGGTCAGCGCGCCCGGCCCGCTCCATTAAAGTGACCGGGACAATGCGAACGCGAGGATAGAGAACTTATGTCACATCGAATCATTCCCGTGAAGTACTACCTGATTAACGCCGTCGTGCTCACGCTGCTCATGGTCCTTACAGTCGTGGCGGCCAAGGTGCCCGCGTTTCACTTCAGCGACAACCCCAACGGGATCAACCTGCTCATCGCGCTGGTCATTGCGATTGCCAAGGCCGCGTGCATCGTCTCCGTCTTCATGGGCTCCTATTGGTCCAGCAGCCTTGTGCGTCTCCTGTCCGTCGCCGGCTTCCTCTGGCTGTGTATCTTCTTCATGTTCATGGCCACCGATTACGCCAATCCGCTCGAAGAGTTTGGCACACCCTACCTGGACGTCCAGTCCCCCGGCACCAATCCTCTGGCGGGCGGCCAGAACCACCCCAACATCGGCCGTGAACTTACCCCGGCACACGGCGGTACATACACTCCGCCGCCCCATCTCTTCGGCGGCCACGAGGCGGAGCCGGCCGCAGGCGCGCCGGTCGCCGAGCACCACTAACTTTCCCTTCGAGTCAAACATCGCCGGGCGCGCGGATAACACCGCGCGCCCGCTTCTTTTGGCGTGTGCGGCTTACCTGATCCGGTAGAGGCGTCGGCCGTTCACCGCGACCGCTTCATCGAGCGAGAGGATCACGCCTTCCGGTGCAACGACAAAGCGAAACCCGTAGGTCGCGCCGAGCCGGCGCCACTCCTCCGGGCTGCGCTCGGCCCACACCTGCTTCCAGTGTCTCCCGGGCGAGGGGAAACGGAAGTCGACGCCATAGAGGTCCGTGTACATCGTATTAATCTGTGGGCCCATGCTCGTCCGGTAACCGATAAGGAAGGGCGTCGCCAGGTCCGCGAGGACCGCGTGGCCGGTCTGCGCCTGCAGGAGCACCTGGCCCATCGGCGACGCCAAGAGGGCCTTCGACTCTCCCTGTTCTTGAAGGTAGGCAGCGGCAACACCCTCAAACTTTCCTCGAGCGAGGTGCTCGCGGTGGACGAATTCGTGAATCGCGATCTGGGCGACGATGATAAACAGCAGGGACCCGATAATTTCCGAACGATACCGCAGCCAGCCCGGCGCCGGGACCATCCGCCGCGCGAACAGCGCGGTCATCGCGCCGGCCGCGGCGCAGACCGCGCCGAATTGATGGTAGAACGCGGTCACGAGGAGCACCGTGATCGCGATGACGGCGGCGGCATTGCGGACGGGCCTGCGCCCCCCGGCCACGTGAGGAATCAGCAGAGTGAAGACCGCGCCAAACAAATAAAAGAGGGCCGGTGTCGTTGACGAGAGGTAGCGCGAGGCGAGTTCGATGGGCGCGAGGGCGCGCAGCGTCGGCCCGATAGCGAGGAAGGCCAACGCCACCGCCACGCACACGGTTGAGGCCGCGGGCGCCTGCCACGGCTCGCGGTCGAAACGCGGAACCAACACCGCGGCGAGACCCGCGACCAGGATCGGCGGCAGGTGGTTCCAGAGGCGATAGGGGACCCACGTAAGAAAAAACTCCGGCACCTGCGGGCCGAGCAGGATCTGTACGAGCATCACGCTCAGGGCGATGAGGAGCGCACCGCCGACATAGAGAATCGTAATCGGCCAGGCAAACTTCGCGGGGTCCTTCGCAAACCCGAGTCCGAGAAGCGTCAGGTACGCGAACAGGATAAACACCACGGTGAAGAGAATCGGCAAGATGCCGGGCGGACGCCGGTGCATGTCGTAATAACTCACCCAGCCCGCCCAGATCGCGTGGACATCGCGGGCCGGCGTGGCGGGCGGAGTAATGAGCGCGGTATCGCGCCACGCAAAGTATCCCGCCGCGAGGATGGCCGTACTCGCCGCGAGCCCCCCGAGCAGAGCGAAGTCCGCACGGCGCCATGCGCCCTTGCGTTGTGGACGCAGCCACCGCGCGAGCAGCAGAAACCCGATGAACAGGATCAGTTGCGGCGTCTGGCCGATGTGCACCGCGGGCATGAGTCCGATGAGAAAAAACGCCAGGGCCGGGCGCCGCAGCGCAAACGCGGCGATCGCGACCAAGGCAAACCCGGTGCCGACGTGCCCATTGGAAAACATCCCTGGCAAGACGAATTGCGGATAGGAGGCGTTGAAATCGATCGTGATACCGGCGAGCATCAGCACCGCCGCGACGTGCCCGGCCAGCGCGTTGCGGCCGAGCGCCGCACCCAGGAGATACGGCGGCAACACCGTGGCCCACACGAAAAACACGTTGCGCACCGCGTTCGCCGCAAAGGCCCCCGGGAAGGCCTCCATGAGGAACGCGGTCAGGTAGAGCTGGCCTGTATATAGGTGATGGACCCAGAAAACCAGCGGGTGCCATACCGGGTACTTCACCGCGCCGGTGAGGACCTGGGTAAACTCGTAGTTTTCGTCCCATCGCACGCCGCGCAGCGCGACCAGCGCGATCGCGAAGACGAGCCAGCCCGCCAGCCCGGCGCGCAGACCCCGGATCGGCGCCGGCTTCTCGATGGAGGTATTGACCGACACGACGCTTCCCCCGTTTCCCCGCCCACGTCGGCCTAGAATAAGCGCCCGCCCGGCGTGCTGCAAGGCGTGATCCCGGTGCGTCAATTTGGCGTGTATACTGTCGCGCCAAGCCGGGCCTCCGGGGCCCGACGCGGAGAGAGGATTTCGCGCATGTTGAGTCGGCTAATGACCCGACGCGAGCAGATCGTCATCGGTTTCATCGGTCTGGCCATCGTCGTGGGTGCAATCGCTTTGCTCTGGACGCGCCGCGCAGACTCGAAGCCGGCGCCGCTGGTCGTGGAAACAAAACCGGCGCCGTCGGTGCCCGAATCGACGGTGCCTGCGGCGTCCGCTTCCGCTCCGGCCGCTCCGCCGATCAGCGAAGTGCTCGTGTCCGTGCAGGGCGCGGTCGTTGTCCCGGGCGTCTATCGGCTGGACGAAGGCAGCCGCGTCACCGACCTGATCAAGGCCGCCGGTGGCCTCGCGCGCGCGGATGTCTCCGAAATCAATCTCGCCGCGCGCCTGCTCGACGGCACGACGCTGACCGTGCCGCGGCGCATCGACGATGCAGCAGATCCCCCGGCCGAGCCGGCCCCGGCCATCGTGAATCCGCCGGCCTACACGATCGCGGGACAAGGCACGGCCACCGGCGCCTTGCCGACCAAGGCCCCGGGATCGGGACACATCAACTTAAACCTGGCCACGCAGTCCGAACTGGAATCCCTCCCCGGCATTGGCCCAAAATTGGCCCAGCAGATTATCGAGTTCCGGGCGACACACCCCTTCGGCGCGGTCTCCGAATTGATGGACGTTCCCGGCATCGGCCCGCAGAAATTCGAAGCGGTCCGAGATATTGTCACCATACGGTGAGGACGCAGGCGATGGCGGAGGAGCGAAAGGGCGCGGCAAACTCGGCAGCGCCCCGGCGATCGGCGGCGGAGGATCTCCGTGAGCGACAAGCAATCGCCGCCGCGCTCATGATCGGCGAACAATCCCGCCGCGAAGATCAGAAACGAATCTATTGGTTGATGAAACGGATCGGAATCTTCACCGCCGTCCTCTCCGTACTCGGCCTGCTGATCCTCTTCGCCTACTCCAGCATCCGAAAGGACTACAACCCCATTTTTGGGATGTTCGCCATCGCCGCCGTGGGCG
>VFKU01000068.1 GCA_009885415.1 Rhodothermota bacterium | reverse complement strand
TTGGTGGCGGTGGCGGCGGGCCAGATGCGGATGCAGGCGGTCTCGCGCGCGCGGCGGTGGACGAACTCGACCATGCCGGCGTTGTCGATGACGGGGCTGGTGTTGGCCATGGTGACGACGGAGGTGAATCCTCCGGCGGCGGCGGCCTGGCTGCCGGTGGCGATGGTCTCTTTGGATTCGAAGCCGGGTTCGCGGAAGTGGACGTGGATGTCGACCAGGCCGGGGGTGACGATGAGGCCGCGCGCGTCGATCTCGTCGAGGCCTTTTAGGTTAGGGCCGATTTTGACGATGCGGTCACCGTCGATGAGGAGGTCGAGCGGGGCGGAGGTGTTTGTGGCGGGGTCGATGAGGTGGCCGCCTTTGATTACGGTGGTCATTGGGGGAGATCCATGGGAAGTAGGGGAAGAATGGGAATGATGGGACGCATGGGCGGGCCGCCCATGCTACGAGTGGTGATGGTGATCATAGGGGGCCCTCGGGGGCCACGGAGGCGCTGTTGGCTAGGAGGTGCATTACTGCCATGCGGACGGCTACGCCGTTGCTGACTTGTTCGAGGATGACGCTGCGGGGGCCGTCGGCTACGTCGGCGGCGAGTTCGATGTCTCGGTTGATGGGGCCGGGGTGCATGATGAGCGCGTGGCGTGGGGCGACTTTGAGCGAGTCGTTGTCGACGCGGAAGAGGCGGATGTATTCGCGCAGGCTGGGGAAGGCGCCGGTGGCCTGGCGCTCGAGTTGGATGCGGAGCGCGTAGACGACGTCGGCGCCGACGAGCGCTTCGCGCAGGTCGCTGGTGACTTCGACGCCCATGCGCTCGATGTGCGGCGGCATCATCGTGCGCGGGCCGCAGACGGTGACGTGCGCGCCGAGTTTGGTGAGGCCCCAGATGTTGCTGCGCGCGACGCGGCTGTTGGCGATGTCGCCGATGATGGCGACGCGCAGGCCGTCGAGCGTGGCCTCGGGGTCGTCGCGGCGCGCGCGGACGTGCTGGCGGATGGTGAAGGCGTCGAGCAGGGCCTGGGTCGGGTGTTCGTGCGCGCCGTCGCCGGCGTTGATGATGTGCGAGCGGTGGCGGCGGGCGAGGATGGCGGCGGCGCCGGCGAATCCGCTGCGGATGATGACGATGTCGCTGTGCATCGCTTCGATGTTGGCGAGGGTGTCGTGCAGCGATTCGCCTTTGACCGCGCTCGAGTTCGCCGAGGTGAAGGTGAGCGTGTCGGCGCTAAGGCGTTTGGCCGCGAGCTCGAAGGAGACGCGCGTGCGCGTGCTGGGCTCGAGGAAGAGGTTGACCACGAGGCGGCCTTGCAGCAGCGGGACCTTCTTGATGCCGCTCTCGCGCTGTTGCACGGCGAGGAATTGGGGCGCGGTATCGAGCACGAGCTCGATTTCCTCGCGGCTTAGGTCTTCCAAGCCGATGAGGTGTCGCCGCGTCCATTCCACCGCGTTGGCCACTGCCATGTTGCGCCCCTCTCGTGCGTTCGATCCCGCGTTACCCTAGATCGCCCTTACAGGGCTTAATATTTCTTATTCCACTCAACCCAGGGCGGCGCTCGCTATTGCTCACTCTGCCCTGGGCTATTTTAGGGCCGCCCTTTCAGGGCTGACCATTCTCACCGCGTCGCTTCTCGTCGCGTCACTAATTTCGCTTCCATGTTCTTCACCCGACTGCCGGTCCTGGTTCGAGGAGGACGGCGTCTTCACCGTCGAGTTCTGCCAGGCGCACCGCGATGTGATCGCGGGGTTGGGTGGAGATGGCGAGGCCTAGGTAGTCGGCCTGGATGGGGAGCTCGCGTAGGCCGCGATCGATGAGGCAGGCGAGCTGGATGCGCGCGGGGCGGCCGTAGTCCATGATTTCGTCGAGCGCGGCGCGGACGGTGCGGCCCGAGTAGAGCACGTCGTCCACGAGGACGATGTAGGCGCCGTCAACATCGAAGTCGAAGTGCGTCTGGCCTTGGGGCGCGCTGAGGCGCGCTTTGCCGGCGCGGATGTCGTCGCGGTAGAGCGTGGTGGCGAGCGAACCGATCTTGGGCCGCGTGCCGGACATGGATTCGATGGCGTCGGCGATGCGGTCGGCGAGGGGACGTCCGCGGCGGAGGATGCCGAGCAGGACGACCTCGTGGCCCGCGTGGCCTGTGATGATCCGGCGTGCCACGTCGCGCAGCGTGTCGGCGAGAGCTTCGGCCGACATGAGGACGGTGGCGGGCGGCGTGTTGGCAGCGGCGTCAGGCATGGTCAGTAGGGACTAATCCTCAACAAAAAAGCCTTCTCCCTTGGGGAGAAGGCTTTTGATTCTTCGTTTTTAGTCGCTTCAATTCTGCACCCTCGGTGCAGCGCTACTGTAGCATCCGGCGCGGTCCGGTGCAAACAAAAATGCCCGGGGCCGGCAGGACCCCCATCCTGCCGACCCCGGACGATAGTGCAGATCGCCTTTGCTTGAGGCGATTACTTCAGCGAAATCGTGTCCTTCGCCGCCTTGGCGACGCGGAACTTGAGGACGCGCTTGGCCGGAATCTGGATGGCCTCGCCGGTGGCCGGGTTACGGCCTTTGCGCGCCTTGCGATTGACGACCACAAGCTTGCCAACGCCCGGAATGACGTACCCGTTCTTGGCTTCCTTGTACGCCAGTTCCATCTGGGCGTTCATGACCGTGATGATTTCCTTCTTGCTCATCTTCGTCTTGTCGGCCAGCGTCGTGATGATCTGGGCCTTTGTCATTTGCTTCCCCGCCATAGCTTTCTCCTTCCGCGTGTTTTCGATTGGAAAACTGTTTGCTGATTCCCACTTACACCGGCGATGTACATGCGGCAGCCACCGCAGGCTTCCGCCCCTTATTCGGCCAAGCATCCCCGCCAGCAGCGCGGAGACACTCAACCGAATGGCCCATTGATTACACCTTGTTTCGCCTTTTGTCAAGCCCTTTTTTTGAGGGCGCACTAATTTTCACTATGCCGGCTGGGCGCAAAGTGAGATCGCCGCGCGAATCACCCTGTCAGAATTGGTGCTGAGCTATGTAAATATAAATTAAAAATGTCGCTCGGTGGGGCGTCGATTCGGTGCAATCGGCGGAAAATTCGCCGGAGAGAGGGCGGAATTCTTAAGATCGCAACCGTTTTATTTGTAATGAGTTACAGCGAAGACACTCGCGTTTTTTCGTCAGGTCGCCGCCTCGGCTGCGCGTGCCCGGCCGATGAATGCGCTCAGTGCGTGTTGTTGTCCAGGATCGCCGGTAGTGCGTCGATAAACTCTTGCCAAGCGTGGAACACGCGACGCGCGCGGGAGCCTTCGACGTAACGGGAATTATCGCCGGCGAAGAGCGCCGGAAACGCGCCGACGTTGATCGCGCCGGCGACGTCGGTGGGTTCGAGGTCGCCGATGTGCAGCAGTTCGCCGGGCGCGACGCCGAGACCGGCGGCGGCGTGCTGGAAGATGGCGGCCTGGGGTTTGGCGACGCCGACCTCGTCAGAGAACGAGAAGGCGGTGAAGTGCGGCGCGAAGCCGAGGCGCTCGAGGAGCACGCGGAGGTGCGAGCCGGGGGTCAGGCCGGTGTCGGAGATGAGGCCGACGGGGACCCGCGCGGCGGCGGCACGGACGGCCTCGAGCGCGCCGGGGATTGGGTCGGGCGGATGGGCGAGGAAGGCGTCTGTGATCGCAGCCACGATCGGCGCGGCGTCCTCGGGCCGGATGCGGAGGCCGAGTTGCGCGGCGAGCATCGGCACGGCCTCCGCGGGTTGCGGTGTGCGTTGATCGGTGATGTGGACGCGGAGAAATTCGTTGGCCACGTGCTTGAGCGCGGGCGCGATTTTTTCCTGGGGCACGCCGAGCAAAGCGGAGAGCGTCTGCGCGCGCAGCGCCTTGCGCTGCTCGTTGCCGGTCCGCGTGTAGAAGAGCGTGCGCCAGAAGTCGAAGGTGATCGCGCGGACGCGCGGACAGGCGGAGTCGGTGGCCATAGGCCGCAGAGTATACGCGCGGCCGCGCGCGATCGCTACGGCTCCGCGTGGTGGCGGAGTTTTTCGATGTAGGTTTCGATTCGGTGATCGTGGAGGGGGCCGGCGGGGAGGACACCTTGGCCGATGGAGTGCGCGCGGTCGATGCGGCGCGCGAGGTGATCGGCGTGGTGACCCGCGGCGACGCGGCCGCTGGCGGTGAGCAGGATGCGTTCGCCGGCGTGGGTGTAGGTGTCCATCAGCGAGGGCCAGGAGATGTTGGGCACGATGTCTTCGTTGTTCACCACGCGCGTGACGCGGCACGTGAAACCGGAGGCAGCCGCGCGATCCATCACGGCCGGCGTGCCGAAGGTCGTCACGGCGTGGACGTCGAAGCCCTCGTGTTCGAGGCGCAGCGCAGCGAGCAGCGCGATCGCGCCGCCGATGCTGTGGCCCGTGAGCCAAAGGCGGCGCGTGGCGGCGCCGGTGTCGTAGAGCGCGGCGAGGAGTTGCGTCCAGGCGGCCTCGACCAGCTTCGCGCAACCCGAGTGCGCGCGGCCGGCGGCCCAGCGGGTCTGGCCGTAGGCGAGCGCCTCGACCCATTCGCGGTCCTCGTGCGTGCCGCGAAAGGCGACGACGACGTCCTCCGTGTTCGCGGCGGCGAGTCCGAAGACGCGCGGGGCGCGGAAGGTGCTCACGGCCGGGACGCCGATCCACAGTGGCGCATGCGTGAGCGCTGGATCGTCGGAGTAGGCGGCCCGGGCGATCCGCGCAAGGTGGTACGCGTTCGCGAGCGGGCCTGCGTCTGTCCGCAGAGCGATGGGTGTATCGGCGGCCATGGACAATATCCCCGAAACTTCTCTCCGCTTAGACCGGGATCGTGGCGATCGGGTTTCTGCCAATAATGGCGCGGAAATTGGTATCGTCCTGCCCATGCCGAAGTACCGATGGACGTGGACGCTCGCGACGGTCTTCTATTGCGGGGCGATCTTTTATCTGTCCTCGCAGCCGCACGTGGTCGAGGCTGCGCCGTGGTGGCTCGATTGGCCGAATTCGGACAAGCTCGCGCATGTGGTTCTTTATGGCGGGCTGGCGGGGCTGGTGGCGGTGGGACTGATCCGGTCGAACGGAGCGGCGCTGCCGTCGCGGGCCTTGTTCTTTGGGCCGGTGCTTTTTGCGACGCTGTACGGCGTGACCGACGAAGTCCACCAGTGGTTCGTGCCGCCGCGATCGATGGAGCTGCTGGATTTGTTCGCGGACGCGGCGGGGGCTACCATTATTGCGGGGGCAATCACCGCCCTGAGGTTCGCCGTGGGCAACCCGGACGGCCCGGCGAGGGATTGAATCCCCACACTCAATCGGGGCCAGCATGTCCATCGAGTCTATTGAAAAAGCATTGAGCGACTCCGGTTCTCCGTCGGACGCATCGGAGCCGGGCAAAGCGCGCGGTTGCGGCGGCCTGTTTTTTCTACTGACGCTGGGGATCGCGACCATCTTCGGCGCGGGCTTGGGCGTGTTCATTTATATGCTGCAGGATGCCGAGCACGCGATCGATGCACTCGACGATTTCCGGCCCAAGGCCGGCAGCCGGATCTATGCGGACGGCGGCGGCAAGCTCGGCGAGTTCGCCACCGAGAGCCGGCAGGTCGTGAGCCTGACCGAGATCCCGCTGCACGTGCAGAAGGCGTTTATCGCGACGGAAGACCACACTTTCTTCGAGCACCGCGGCGTGCGGCCGCTGGCCTATGGATCGGTGCTGCTCGATTTCTTGCGCACGAACCATCTGCGCGGCGCGAGCACGATCACGCAGCAGATCGTGCGCAACATCGAAGGCACGGGCGTTTCAAAAGACGCGACGGTCGAGCGCAAACTCCGCGAGATGTTGGTCGCGCTGCAACTCGAGCGGCGCTTCACGAAAGACGAAATCCTGGAGATGTACCTGAACCAGATATTCCTCGGCGTGAGCGCGCACGGAGTGGAGTCCGCGGCGCAGCAGTATTTTCTCAAGCATGCCTCCGAGCTGACCTTGGGCGAGGCGGCGCTGCTGGCGGGGCTGACACGCTCGCCGAATAATAACCAGCCCTTCCGGCATCCCGAGAACGCGCGCAAGCGGCGCGACATCGTGCTCGCGCAGATGCAGGAACACGGCTTCATCACCGCGGCCGAACGCGCGGCCGGCGTGGCGGAGTCGGTAGACGATGCGGTCATCACACCCGAAGAGCGCGCGGCCTTGCCGCCGGAGCGCCGGGCCGCTTGGGCGCCGAACAAATTCCTCGCGCCGTATTTCTGCGTCGACGCACAGCACTTCATCTCGAATCCGCCGCCGCCGAACCAGGTGAACGTCCAGTCGGGCGAGCTTTTTGAGTCCGGCCTCGAGATCTACTCCACCCTCGACCTGCGCCTGCAGCAGGCGGCCGAAGAGGTGTTGTACAAGGCGATGGGCGAATTCGACGCGAAGAAAAAGGAACGACTGGAGAAGCAGGGGAAGAGTGGTGAGTTTATGCCGATCAACGGCGCGCTCGTGTGCCTTGACAACCGACCCGGCTTCGAGGGTTTTGTGCGTGCCATGGTTGGCGGGCGGGACTTCACAAAGAACCAGTACAACATGGCGACGCAGGCCCGGCGGCAACCGGGTTCCGGCGTGAAGCCTTTCGTGTGGCTCGCGGCGCTCGACAGCGGCATGACGCCCTCAGACATCGTCGTGGACGCGCCTTTCTCGATGGAGGACGCTCTCGGCCGCCTTTGGACCCCGGCGAATTTCGACGACGAGTTTCAGGGCGCCATTCCTATTCGCAAAGCGCTCGAACTCTCCGTCAACGTTGTTTCTGTCAAGCTGGTTCAGCGCTTGGGCATGCCGTTGGTGCGCTCCTACCTTCAATCGGCGGGATTCCGGCAGCCGATCGCCGACGACGTAGGCCTCACGCTTGCACTCGGAACGAAGGAGACGCTGGTCATCGACCAGGCGACGTGCTACCAGACGCTGGCGCTCGGCGGCATCCACGTGACGCCGGTCATGATCACGACAATCAAGGATCGCGACGGGATCGTGCGTTACGACTACCGGTCGTATCAAACCAAGAACCGAGTGTTCAAGGAAGACGTGACCTATCAAATCACGCACCTCCTGCAAGGCGTGTGCGAACCGGTGGCCAACGGGTCCTATGCGTCGACAGGCCGACGCACTGAGCGCCTCGGGCGGCCACGTGCCGGCAAGACGGGCACGACGAACGAGGCCCGCACGATCTGGTTCTGCGGTTACACGCCGCAATTTACCACCGTGGTCATGCTGGGCTATGACGACAACCGATCGATTGGGTCCGGCCTCGACACGACGGGCGGCGCGATGGCCTCGCCGATCTGGACCGACTTCATGATTCGCGCGCACGAAGGCCTGCCGGTGGTGGATTTCAAAGTGCCCGCAGGCGTGGATTTCTACAACATCCAGCGCGGGTCGGGCCTGGCGGGTGGTGATTACAAAGAGGCCTATATTCGCGGGACGCGCCCGCCGACGGGTATCCCGATCTTCAGCTCGCCCGAGACGGCGGCGACCGTCCAGCCGGCGAGCTTTACGCCGGGCGAGTCTCGCTAAGCGCGT
>VFKU01000110.1 GCA_009885415.1 Rhodothermota bacterium | reverse complement strand
GGCGGCCGACCGCGTCGATCTCGTCGATGAAGATGATGCACGGCGCGTGGGCCTTCCCCTGCTCGAACAGGTCGCGGACTCTGCTGGCCCCCACGCCAACGAACATCTCGACGAGCAACTGGTTCAGCGTCTGCTCGCGCTCATCGTGACCGCCGCCCATGCCGGCGCCGCGATGGCGGCCGACCGCGTCGATCTCGTCGATGAAGATGATGCAGGGCGCGTTCTTCTGGCCCTGCTGGAAGAGATCGCGCACGCGGCTCGCGCCCACACCGACGAACATCTCGACGAAGTCGGACCCGCTGATCGCGAAGAAAGGAACGTTTGCTTCACCCGCGACCGCGCGCGCGAGCAGGGTCTTGCCCGAGCCCGGAGGGCCAATCAGCAGCACGCCCTTGGGAATGCGCCCGCCGAGCTTCGTGAATTTTTTCGGGTCGCGCAAGAACTCGATAATCTCTTGCAGCTCTTCTTTGGCCTCGTCGACGCCGGCCACGTCCTTGAAAGTGACCATCTTGTCGCCGGGATTAATCCGCCGCGCACGGCTCTTGCCGAAGGACATCGCCTTGTTGCTACCGCCCTGCATCTGGCGAAACATGAAGAACCAGAAGAAACCGATGATCAGAAGCACCGGGACGAAATTCATGAAGAACCCCATCCACGCAATGTTTTCCGGACCGGGGTCGGAGGGGATGTGCGCCTCGTTGAGGGCGTTGCGCCACTCAATGGGGTAGATGTCCGTCGTGAAGGTCATCGTGTTGCGTCCGTCCACCGGCTCGCGCAGCGTCGCTTTGAAGCGAAACAGCTTGTCTTGCAGTAAATAGATTTGGACATCCTTGACGTTGCCCTTGTTCAATTGCTCGGCGAACTGCGGCGAGCCGGGCGCAGCGTCCTTCGCACGCTGGCTCGAAATGGTGGACAAGCCGAGCAGAAGGATGATGAGGAGGACGATCCAGATAGATATTTGCTTGAAAAATCCCATAACTACTTCCGCTACCTCATGTTAGACAGCACGGACGGCCACTGGCCCACCAGCCTCATGGTAACACACGGCCCTGGCCAGAACAATCCCGAAACTGAAATCCACACGCGGATTGCGTTTATCCGTCCCGCGTCCTTACGTATGATACCCGCCCCACGAGGAAGGTATTCATGAGCACTCCCCCTTCATGCAAGAGATTTGCCGTCATCATGGCCGGTGGCTCCGGCGAACGCTTCTGGCCGCTCTCGCGGCGAGACCATCCCAAGCAGTTACTACGACTTACGCGCCCCGACCAGACCATGCTCGCGGAGGCCGTCGAGCGCCTGAGTCCGATCATTCCCGCCGATCGCATTATTGTCGCCACCGCCCCCCACCTCGTCGCGCCCATCCGAAGCGCGAAGGTCGGCGTGCCCGACGCTAACATCCTCGCGGAACCGGCCAAGCGCAACACCTCCGGCTGCCTCGCCTACGCCGCCGCCTGGCTCATCGCCCATCACGGGCCGCCCGAGTCGCTCACGATGGCCGTCGTCACCGCCGACCACCTCATCGGCGAGCCGGACCGCTTTCGCGCGACTGTGTCCGCCGCGCTCGACGCGGCCGAAGCACAGGACGTTCTCGTTACGCAGGGCATCGTGCCCGATCGTCCCGAAACCGGCTACGGCTACGTTCAGGCAAAGAACCTCGCCGCGCCCGTGTCCACCCGCGACGGAATCTCGATCTACGAAGTCGCGGCCTTCCACGAAAAGCCCAAGCAGGATGTCGCTGAAAAATTCGTCGCGGCCGGAAATTATTTTTGGAACAGCGGCATGTTCTTCTGGCGCGTGAGCACGTTTCTTTCCGAACTCGATCACGCCCGGCCGGCGCTCGCGCAGGCCACGCGCGCGATGGCCGAGGCGATCCGCGC
>VFKU01000134.1 GCA_009885415.1 Rhodothermota bacterium | reverse complement strand
GCTAAGGGCGCGCCCGCCGAGAGAAGATATAGCGTGCGCTGGATACGGTCTCGTTGTCCGGGGATGCTGAGAGGAAAGTAGATCATCACGCCGGGGGCCGACTTCTTGGTGAGCTGGTGGCCAAGCGCCGTCCACAGCAGCATCAGTACGAAGAAGGCGAGGCGCCCGGCGGACTCGCGCCACTCGTCGGACTTCTGCGACTCGATCATCGCGAGGATCAGGAGGACGGGGAGCGCGGCGGGGATCGCCCAGGACAGCACGCGGCGCGCGGCGGCGGTGGCTTTGGGAGTCCACTCAAAGTGGATTTCGCCGAGGCCGCGGGGCCGGAAAATCTGGCGGGGGATTTCCACGGAGGCGTAGACCGCAGCGACGACGGTGAGCGCTGTGGCGAAGAGTCCCTTAAAGTCGCTGACGGTGAGGACCGCACCGAGTCGCCATCCGGTGTAGAGCAGAAGGAGGGGGCCCATGGCCGCGAGGAGCACGGTGTGCAGGAGCGTTTCGGCGGTCCAGAGATAGTTTGTAGCGCTGCGCCGCTCGGCTTTCGCAGAGAGCCGGGTAATGCGCGAGATGAGGCGGGGGCGCGCGAATACGGCGGCGAGGGCCACGAGGAGGGCCAGAGTGTTGACGATAGGGTTGTCGCGGAGATCGATGAAGGCCGCGCGCGCAACGTCCTTCCAGTTGCGCCAATCGATAAACCATCGGAATGCGTCGGAGGCATCGCGCAGGTCTTTGAGCGAGAGCGGGTCGCCGCTCGAGATCCAGAGGACGCGCTGGTCAATGTAATCTTCGAAGTCGTCACGTTGGGCAAGAAGTTTTTTCTGGTCGCCGGCGAGGGTCAGAAGAGCGTTGAGATATGCCTCGTAATCCTGCTGGAGTTTGTCGAGGGTCTCGCGTTGGGTCTGGAGGAGATCGCTGAGTAGTTTACGCAGTTCCCCTTCCTGGGTCCGGCCCGCGCCGCCCGCGGCGGAGTAGGCGCTGAGAATTTCGACGATGAGTTGGCCGGTCTGTTCGGGGGAAACGGCGCGGCGTTCTTCTTCGATGGTGATTTGTTCTAGTTGCACTGTACCGATGGTCTGTTCGAGGATGCGGATGCGGGTGACGAATTCGCGGCGCGGTGGCAGGATGGCGCGATTGACGCGCAGCGACTTGCCGACCGCGTTCGTGAGGCCGACGGCGGCCTCGCGTTTTAGGACCTTGCGGCTCTCGTCGAAGATTCGGGCGGACTCATGGCGGACGGTCTCGATTTCCTCGGCGATGTTCTTCATTCTCGCGCCGGGGCTGCGGGTGTCGTCGGCGCTGAGTTCGGCGAGTTCGGAATTTTTTTGCGCGATCGACTCGACGCGATCGCGGACGGAGTCGGGGACTTTGGCGGTTTCCATGAGTGCCTGGCGGGCCTTTTCGGCGGCAGCCTTGGCCTCTTCCTGGCGGCGCAGTGACACCAGATTGGTGAGCGCTTCGGTTTTCTGTTCGGCGGCGGCGACGTTTTGTTCGGCGATGTCCTCCTCGATCACGCGCAGGGTGCCGCGAATTTCATACGTGGCCAGTTCTTCGTTGTACGAGTCGATCTCGGCCTGTAGGGCCTGGGTGCGCGCGGTGTTGTAGATTCGGTCGGCCTCGACTTCTTCCGGGGTGGCGTTGGAGGAGG
>VFKU01000844.1 GCA_009885415.1 Rhodothermota bacterium | reverse complement strand
TACCGCGAAGGGCGACGCGGTCGAGATCGGCGCACTAACGCAGGTCTTCGGTGAACTCGGCGATCGCGCGCCGTGGTGCGCCGTCGGTTCGATCAAGTCGCAAATCGGCCACACCAAGGCCGCCGCGGGCGCCGCGGGCATGATCAAGGCCGCGCTCGCGCTGCATCACAAAGTCCTGCCGCCGACGATTAAAGTGGATCAGCCGGCCGAGAGCGTCGCGCCGGGCGCATCTCCCCTCTATGTCAACACAACGAAGCGCCCGTGGCTGCCGCGCGCGGGACGTCCGCGCCGCGCGGGAGTAAGCTCCTTCGGTTTTGGCGGGAGCAATTTCCACGTCGTTCTCGAGGAATACGCCGCGAAGAAGTCCGCGCCCGATTGGGACGGCGCGGTGCAGATTTTCGCGTACTCCGGCGCGAAGGCGGCGGAAATCTCGAAAAAGCTGGACGCGATTCGCCCGGATGGCACGTGGAACGAAGTACGCGATGTGGCGGTGAATTCCCGCGCGGCCTTCGATCCGGCGCAGAAATGCCGGCTGGTTTTTCCACTCGAGAAATCGCGCTCGGACCGCGACGCGCTCTTGACGTCGCTGCGCAAACGCCTCGCCGACTCGCCCGACAATTCGTGGTCGCTGCCGGACGGCGCGTACTACGGCGTCGGCGCGCCGGACGGCACAGCCGCCGTCCTCTTTCCCGGCCAGGGCGCACAGTACCCGGGCATGTTGCGCGATCTCGCCTGCCTCTTTCCGGAGATGCTCGAAGCGCTGGCGACGGCGGACGCGGCGCTCGGTGAAGACGCGCGCGGCGTGCGCCTCTCCGACTTTATTTATCCGCACCCGGCCTTTGATGATGCGACGCGCCAGGCGCAGGACTCGGCTCTGCGCGCTACGACAATCGCGCAGCCGGCCTTGGGCGCGGTGGCGCTCGGCGCCTTCGCCGTATTGCAGCGCTTCGGCGTCGAGGCCGCGGCCTTCGCGGGCCACAGCTACGGCGAACTCGAGGCCTTGTGCGCCGCGGGCGTGTTCGACGCGAAGGATCTCGCGCGCCTCTCGAAACGGCGCGGCGAGCTGATGGACAGCGGCCCCGGCGAACGCGGGACCATGCTCGCGGTGCGGGCGGGCGCGGCGGAGATCGATGCCGTCGTCCGCGAAAACGGGCTCGACCTCACCCTGGCAAACAAGAACGCGCCGGATCAGGTGGTCCTCTCAGGCGCGGCGGACGCGATCGCGCGTGCTGCGGAAATGTTTACACACAAGAAAATCCACGTGACGCAACTGAACGTGGCCGCGGCCTTTCACAGCGCGCTTGTGGCCGATGCGGCGATCCCTTTCGGCGAAGCGCTGGCTGAGGTCGAATTTCACGATGCGGCAGCGCCGGTGTACACGAACACGACTGCGGGGGTGTATCCGGCAGACGCGAAAGCCGCTCGCACGTTGCTCGCGAATCAGCTCGCGCAGCCGGTCGAGTTCGTCGCCGAGATTACCGCGATGCACGCCGCCGGCGTGCGGACCTTTATCGAAGCCGGCCCAGGCGCGCGGCTCTGCGGACTCGTCGGACAAATTCTCACGGGCAAACCACACACGGCGATCGCAATCGATTCCTCGAACGGTAAACGCGACGGTATCGTCGATCTCGCGCGCGCCCTGTGCGCGCTCGCGGCCGAGGGCCGCGCCTGCACCCTGCACGCGTGGGACGGCGCTCATCAGCCCGCGAAGGAAGCGGCCGGCGCTGCGAAGCGGATGATCGTGCCGCTCTCTGGCGCGAACTATCGCTCCGAACATTCCAAGCCGAAGCCGCGGCCGGCGACCCTCCATGCTGCCGCGAGCAGCATTACGGAGTCGCGCGGACCGGTGGCAAAGCGCGCGCCGGCAACGGTCTTGCCGATCGCGGCAGATGGAACGCTCGGCGATTTGTTCCGGCAGACGCAAGCGAGCCTCGCGGCCTTGCAACAGATGCAGGAGCAGACCGCTCGACTGCATGCGCAGTATTTGCAGGGCCAGGAAACGACGACGCGGGCCTTCCAACAACTCGTCGAACAACAGGAACGACTCTTCGAGCGCGCCATAGCGGGCGACGTTTCGGTGCCGGCGATCCCGACAGCGGGGAGTGCACCGCGATCGCTGGACAAGATCGCTTCCCCACTCGCGCCTCCCGCCACGCGCGCGCCGGAATCCGAGCAAGCGCCGGGCGTGGATCTGACCGAGGTGCTGCTGGAGGTGGTGTCGGAAAAGACGGGGTATCCGCGCGAGATGCTTGAGCCGGGCATGGCGCTCGACGCCGACCTCGGTATCGACTCGATCAAACGCGTCGAGATATTGAGCGCCTTGCAGGAACGTGCGCCGCAACTGCCCACGCTCGCCGCGGAGGAACTCGGCGGCATCCAGACGCTGGCCGACATCGTGCGGCTGCTGTCGAAAAAAGGCGGCGCGATTGCGCCGGTGGTCCCGTCGCTGGCCCGCGGCACGGCGCTTGAGCCGATGCTGCTGGAAATCGTCGCGGAGAAAACCGGATATCCCCAGGAAATGCTGGGTCTCGATATGGCGCTCGACGCGGACCTCGGCATTGACTCGATCAAGCGCGTCGAAATTCTCAGCGCGCTGCAGGAGCGCCTGCCGCACTTGCCCACGCTCGCCGCGGACGAACTCGGCGCGATTCATACGCTGCGCGATATCGTGGCGAGGCTCGCTTCGGCAGCGCCCAATGCGGCGGCCGCGCCTGCGACGACGCAGTCTTCCTCCCAACCCATTGAAGAATTGCTACTGGCCGTCGTGGCGGAGAAGACGGGCTATCCCGTGGAGATGCTCGGTCTCGACATGGCGCTCGACGCCGACCTCGGTATCGATTCCATCAAGCGCGTCGAAATTCTGAGTGCGCTGCAGGAACGCGTGCCGGGTCTGCCGGCGGTCGAGGCCGAGGCGCTTGCGTCCCTCGTCACCCTGCGCGACGTTGTGCGAGCGATGTCCACCTCGCCTGCGCCCGTCGTCGCGAAAGCTGCCGTTCCTGCACCGGCACGCGTCGCTGCGCACGAGCCTGTTTTGGAAATGGGCCTTAGGGGACAAGGTCTCGTGCGCACGCCCTTGCGCACTGCACGCGAACGCGCCAAGCGCGTTCTGACTCCGGGTGCCGCCATCGCGATCGCCGGCGCCTCGACTGAATTTGGGGCCGCGCTCGAGCGCGCATTGACGAGTCGTGGTTTCGCTGCGAAAAAAATTGAGGCGGGGCAAGCTACTTCCGCGATAGGTCTGATCGTCCTCGCGCCGGAGACACCCAGCGCCGTGTGGGCGCAGCGCGCCTTCGAGACTGTCAAAG
>VFKU01000817.1 GCA_009885415.1 Rhodothermota bacterium | reverse complement strand
TTCCAGCGCGAGCTGGCCGGGTATGGAATGACCTGCTCCATGAGCCGAAAAGGAAACTGCTGGGACAACGCGCCCACCGAAAGTTTCTTCAACAGCCTTAAAAACGAGCGCGTGCACGCCACGCGCTACGCCACCCGGGACGAAGCCAGGGCCGACATCTTCGACTACATCGAACCCTTCTACAACCGAAGACGCCGCCACTCCACGCTCGGATACAAATCGCCAACCCAGTTCATGAACGACTGGCTCAGCGAACAACACCAGAAAAAACTGGTAGGATGAGAACCACCCCTTGGAAGACGAAATACAGAGGGAACCTCAGAGTCTCGAAAAGGGTTATCTAATCGGCGACCGCAATTGCTTCTTGCAACTGCATCAGTTCCCGCTCCACGCCCAACGCCAAGTAAAATCGTCGACATCCGTCACAGACAATTCTTCTTTCAAATACATGCGCGTAGTCTTCAATTTTCGGATGCCAAGAAAACAGACAAAGGCGATTCTCTTGGCACTCGAAGTACTCCGGTTCTTGGACTGAGTTGTCGGCAAGCGCACGAAGCTGAGTCATGGCGACTAGGTAACACGTCTGCAGGTACTTCGACGGGGAGACTCCCGCGTAGTGAGCGATGCCATGGCTTTGTGCCGTCGTTATGAACGCCCGCCGCCGGCTGATTAGAAGAACCGGTCGACTCTGGCTCCGTTGTGTGAAATGCACATGGACGCGGGGCGCTGGATTTTCGGCTACGGTGTTCGTGGATGGTTGCGACTGAACAGTATCGGGAGACAAATGCCGCTCCCCAGAAAGGCAGCGAAGGTCATCCAACGACAGGGAATCCGCATACAACACGACCGCGCTCGCAGTCACTCTCAAGGCGCTTTTCATTAGCCGTGCCCTCTCGCCCTAGAATGAATTACCGAAATTCTCCGGTTCGTTACAGCGCCGAACCGCTTCCATCCGCGACATTAGCTCTTCAGTTGCCAAATGCGTTCTCATCCGATAGACTTCGCACTTTGTACTGAATTCGCAGAAAGAATTTATGAACTTCGCTGATACCCGATGGAGTCTTGTATTAAAGGCAGGACTAGATACTGTCGAAGGCCGCGAAGCTCTCAGTACGCTTTGTCGGAATTACATTCGGCCCCTAAAATCCTTCCTTCTTGGTTTCGGTTACAATACCGATTCTGCAGATGATCTCCTTCAATCATTCTTTATAAAACTCTTAGAGAACGGATTCATAGAGTCTGCCGATCCGCTCAAGGGCCGTTTCCGAAATTTTTTGGTGACGGCACTGAAGCGCTCTGTCGCCAACGACGTTCGTCGATCGGCTGCCATCATGCGAGGCGGACAAGTATCGATGACCTCTATCGACGACTCGTCGACCTTCGATCTGCACCAAGTGATCAGCGCTCATGAACTTACTCCTGACAAGCTCTTTCACCGAGACTGGGCTCTTCAGCTGCTGGAGTGTAAGCTTCCCCTTTTATGAGACAGGCTGTAAGTAGAGATTTTCTGGCACACTTTTGTCAGGAGGTCTTTATGAA
>VFKU01000712.1 GCA_009885415.1 Rhodothermota bacterium | reverse complement strand
GACGATGCCGTCGTCAACGAGAATACCCATGACGAGGATCATGCCGAGCAACGTCATGATGTTGAGGGAACCGCCGGTGAGGTAGAGGTAGGTGAGGGCGCCGGAGATGGCGACGGGAATGCCCAACGCGACCCAGAAGCTCAGGCGAAAGCCCATGAAGATCCACATGGTGAAGATAACGAGGAAAAGACCCTGCACGCCGTTGCCGATGAGGATTTCAAGCTGGCGTTCGATCTGGGTCGAGGCGTCGTTCCATGCGGTGAGATGGATTCCCGCGGGCAGGGTCGGCGCCCGGTCCGCGACGTACTTATGGGTTGCGCGCGCCACCTGGATGGAGTCTTCGACGTCGGTCTTGAAGACGCCGATCATGACGGCGGGCTGACCGTTGAAGCGGGCGATCACGTCGTCTTCGGTGAAGGCGTCGTGAATTTTCGCGATCTGATCGAGGGTGATGATCTCGCCGGTGGGTTTGGCGACGACGACGATCTTGGCAAATTCTTCGCCGGTGTACTTGCGGCCGGCGGCCTTGATGTCGATCTCTTCGCCCTTGGTGCGCAGGGTGCCGCCGGAAAGATTTACGCTGCCGGTCTGAAGCGCGCGGCTAACGTCGTCAAAGCTCAGGCCCCACTGGCGCATCTTTTCTTCGGAGAGTTCGATGGCGATTTCGTAATCGCGCACGCCGCTGATCGAGACTTGCGAGATTTCGGGTAGGGCCTGGAGTTCGTCCTTGATTTGTTCGGCTGTCTCTTTGGCGATGCGCTCGGTGATGTCGCCCCAGAGCGCAACGAAAATGACCTCGCCGCGAATCTTGATCTCGGAGATAATGGGTTTCTCGGCGTCCCGAGGAAAATTCGAAATGGCGTCGATCGCGTTGCGGATATTGTCGAGGGCCTTGGGCATCGGGTAGCCGCTCTTGATCTCGATGGCCGTGCGGCAGCGGTCCTGGATGGAGACCGTGGTGTAGCGCTTGACGCCTTCGAGACCGTCGATGGCTTCTTCAATTTTTCGCGCGATGCCCTCTTCGACTTCGTAGGGGTCGGCCCCGCGATAGGTCATCTCCACGAGAACGGTGTCGACGGGGATCTCGGGAAAGCCCTCGCGGATGAGGCGGGGCCCGACGAAGACGCCGGCAAGGCAAAAGAAAATCGTCACCATCGTCGCGACGACGGTGTGATTGTAGATTTTAGAGAGAATGCTTCGCACGCTGATATAGATCCGCTTTTGGCGTGAATATAGAACCCGGATTTAGCCTTTCGGAGCCTTGGAGCATATCAAAAAAACGGCGTAGTAGAGCATCGTCAGTATGCCGCGGAAGACGGGCGAATTTTGGTATTGTGCCGTGTCGATTAAGGGATTTACTTGTGGACTTGACGATCCGGCATTTGGAGACCCTGCCCGAGTACCGTGCGGCGGTCGAGATCCAGAAGGAGACGTGGGGCCGGGATTTCGCCGATGCAGTGCCGCTGAGTATTTTGAAGGTGGCGCAGCGGGTCGGCGGGATCACGGCCGGGGCCTTCACGCCCGAGGGGCGGATGGTCGGCTGCGTCTTCGGCCTGACCGGCCTGCGGAACGGCGAGGCGGTCCACTGGTCCGACATTCTCGCAGTAACGCCGGACATGCGCGGGACGGGGCTAGGCAAACGCCTGAAATGGTTCCAGCGCGCCGAGCTACTCAAAATGGGCGTCCGCACCATGTTCTGGACCTTCGACCCCCTGCAAGCGCTGAACGCCAATCTCAACATCAACACGCTCGGCGCCTTGCCGGTCGAGTACGTCGAGAATATGTACGGCGAGACCGGCAGCGATCTTCATGCGGGCCTCGGCACGGACCGTTTCGTCGCGCAGTGGGACCTCGCTTCGGAGCCGGTCGAGGCGCGCGCGCAGGGTAAACCAGTCGCGCCGCACCGCGCCCCGGCCGATGCGCCAATCGTGAATACGCGACTCGAAGCGGGCGTCCCCGTGCCCTTTTCCGGCGCGCTACCCGACGCAAAGACGGTCCTGGTCGAAATCCCAGCCTCCATCAACGAGACCAAGCGGGTCTCGCGCGAGCTCGGCATGCGTTGGCGCGAATGCACGCGCGCGGCCTTCGTACACTATTTCGCCCAGGGGCTGCGCATTCGAGGATTCGTCGAAATCGCGCCCAACCGCCGCGCGTATGCGATGGGACCCGACAATCTGTCATTCTGAGCGGAGCGAAGAATGACAAAGGGACGCGATAGAAGGCGCTTGTGAACATGAAAAGTGGACCGCAATGCCGCGAGGAGAAACAGCTAAGATGTGCTGCATGATCGTTCTTCGGGAGTCCGCGCAGAAATGATCCAAGTCGATCAAATTGTCCTCCGCGAAATCCACCTGCCGCTGGTCGAACCTTTCCAGATTTCCTCCGGCACCACGACCGAGCGCCGCATCCTCCTCATCGAGGCCATCGATCGCAGCGGGGCCTCCGCCTGGGCCGAGTGCGTCGCCGGGGAAATGCCGAACTATTCGCCGGAGACGATCGACCTCGCCTGGTTGATGATTCCCCAATGGGTCGCGCCGAGGGTGCTCGGACGAAAATTCGGCAGCGCGCGCGACGTGCAATCCGCCCTCGACAACGATTTTCGCGGCCACAACATGAGCAAGGCCGCCGTCGAGATGGCGCTCTGGGCGCTCGAAGCGGAGCTGCGCGGCGTGTCCCTCTCGAAGCTGCTCGGCGGCACGCGCGAGAAAATCCCCACCGGGATCTCGCTGGGAATCCAAAAGGACCCGGCGGCAATCGCCGCCCGGGCGCTCGTCGCGCACAAGGAAGGCTACCGCAAAATAAAAGTGAAGATTAAGCCGGGCAAGGACGTGGCGTACATCCGCGCCGTGCGCGAGGCGCTCGGGCCAGAGGGGCACGTCATGGCCGACGCGAACAACGCCTACACGCTGGACGATTTGCCGGTGATGAAGGCGCTCGATGACTTCGGCCTGATCAT
>VFKU01000370.1 GCA_009885415.1 Rhodothermota bacterium | reverse complement strand
GCGGCGACCAGCGCCGCGACTAGGAACACCCCCGCTACTTTGGCCGCGCTCTTGAATGTCATCGCCTTCCCTTCCTGAATTCGGTAAGTGGCACCGGAACATTCATAGAGCCCAGCCCGACTATCCGTATAGTATAGCAAACATCTCTCAAAATTCGCAATAACTTATTTACATTTTAGCAGTGTGCGCAGTTTCAATATCGCCTTGCAAAACGCTAGAATCCGCCCTTCCCTACCTCTATTTTCGTCATTATTGCCGCAAACCTTTAGGGAGGATTTCATGCGCGCGTGGACGGTCCAAAAATTCGGCGATTATCACCAGGAACTGACGCTGGGCGAAGTGCCCGATCCGGTGGCGGATGGCTCGAACGCGGTCATCGAGGTGAAGGCGACGGGCGTCAATTTCGCCGACATCCTGAATATTGCCGGGCAATACCAGATCAAGGCGCCGTTTCCGTTTACGCCGGGCATGGAGGCGGCGGGCGTCGTGGTGCAAAGGGGGCCGGAGTCGCCGTATAAGATCGGGGACCGCGTGGTGACGGTGAATGTCGTCGGCGGCTGCGCCGGCAAGGCGATCGCGACGGAGTTCGGCAGCTATCCGATTCCTGCGGAGATGAGCTTCGCGCAGGCGGCGGCGTTTACGATTAATTATCAGACCGGCTACTTTTCGATCCTGCGTCGCGGGCGGCTGAAGGCCGGAGAGACGGCGCTGGTGCATGCGGGCGCGAGCGGGGTGGGCACGGCGGCGATCCAATTGTGCAAGGCGCAGGGCGCGACGGTGATCGCGACGGCGAGTTCGGCCGAGAAGCTCGACGTGTGTCGGCAGTGCGGCGCGGACCATGTGATCAATTACAAAGACGGCGACTTCGTGCCGGCCGTGCGCGAGATCACGCAGGGGCGCGGCGTGGATGTGGTCTACGATCCGGTGGGCGGGGACACTTTCGACAAGAGCACGAAGGTGATGGCCTTCGAGGGGCGGATCTTGGTGATCGGCTTCGCGTCGGGCCGCATCCCGG
>VFKU01000243.1 GCA_009885415.1 Rhodothermota bacterium | reverse complement strand
CGTCGAGCAGGACGCCGAGCTCATCTTCAGCACCACGCGCATGCTCTTGCAGCAGGCCTTGCGCGAAGCGAAATTGCGCGCGGCTGACGTAGCCGCGATCGGCGTCACCACGCAGCGCGCGAGTTGCGTCGTGTGGGAGCGCGCGAGCGGTCGCGCGTTGACGCCGCTGATTAGCTGGCAGGACCTGCGCGGCACCGAGCGCTCGGCTCAGCTGCGCGACGCGGGCTTCTTCGTGATGCCGCAATCCGCCGCAGCAAAACTCGAGGCCGCGATCGACTCCGTGCCGGACGGCCGTCGTCGCGCCAATGCAGGCGAACTCGCGTGGGGCAATATCGATTCTTATCTCGTGTATCGCCTCTCCGGCGGCGCGATTCACGCGACCGATCCCTCGCAGGCCTGTGCGACGGCGTACTTCGATTACGTGACTGGCGGATGGGACGCGGCGCTCATCGCGTTACAGCACTTGCCAGTCGAATTTTTTCCACGTCTTGTGGACACGGCCGGGCGGCATGGCGAGACCGCGCCCGACGTGCTCGGCGCGCCGGTGCCCATCGCCGCGATCGTGGGCGATCAGCAGTGCGCCGCACTCGCGGAGGGCTGCCGTGCGCCCGGCGATGGCAAAGTCACCTACGGCACTTCGGCGACGGCGGACGTACACAGCGGCGGCGGAATCGTGATGGCGGCGGGCACCTATCCGCTCGTGCTCTGCCGTCGCGGCGGCGTGACGGAATACTGCGTCGAAGGCATGGTGATTACGGCGGGCGCTGTGCTCGATTGGCTGAGCGGCGGCCTCGGGTTACTCGACGATCCCGCGCAGGCCAGCATCGTCGGCGCGGAGGCCGAGGACAGCGGCGGCGTGTCTGTGTTGCCCGCGCTCCAGGGCCTCGGAACGCCGCACGGCGACGCGGCGCGGCGCGGATTGATCACGGGACTCACACGCGGGACGCGCCGCGAACACTTGGTGCGCGCGATGCTCGAAGGGATCGCGTTTCGCGTGCGCGAGGTCCTCGATGCAATCTATGCGGGCACGGGCCTTCCACGGCCGCAAGCGCTTCGCGTCGATGGCGGCGCCTCTGCCAGCGATCTGCTCATGCAGTTGCAAGCCGACATTCTCGGGCAGCCGGTCGAGCGGATGTCGCCCATCGAAGCCACCGCCTTCGGTGCGGCGATGCTCGCGGGGGAGGGCGTTGACATCATCTCGCCGGCCGAAGCCGCCGCGATGCGGCGCGTGGACCAGGTTTTCGCGCCGCGCCTGTCGAGCGATGAGCGCGATGGCCGTTATGCCGCGTGGCGCAAGGCCTGCGGACTCTCCTGATTTGTGGAGATTTCGATCGGAATATGGAACACTGGACGTTGTGATCGGTATCAAAGCACCGCCACTGCCGGAGGTCATTGTCATGTTGTCGAAAACTATCGCCCTAGTCGCGCTGCTCGCCGCCGGAATCGCTTCCGCCCAGGACTCTCCAATGCCGCCGAACCAGGAGACCGCGGCCGCGGCGCTCAAGGCCTCGACGCGGCACCAGGAATTTGTCCGCATCAAGCTGCCCAGCGGCGGCGACGTGAACACCTTCGTCGTGTTCCCCGAGCGGCCCGACAAGGCGCCGGTCATCATTGTCATTCACGAGATTTTCGGCGCGACGGATTGGGTGAATTCCGTGGCTGACCAGTTCGCCGCGCAGGGCTTCATCGCGCTCGCGCCGGACATGGTCACGGGCATGGAGGGCAACCCCATGGCGACGGTCCGCGCGCTGACGAAGGACCAAATCGTCGAGCGGCTCAACGCCGTGCGCGAGTACGCGCTGAAAATTCCCGCGGCGACGGGCAAGATGGGGTCGGTCGGCTTCTGCTGGGGCGGCAGCGCGAGTTGGCTCTATGCCACTGCGCAGCCCGCGCTCGACGCGGCCGTCGTGTATTACGGCACGGCGCCGAGCAATGAAGAACTGGCCGGGGTCAAGGCGCCGATCCTTGGACTCTTCGCGGAAAACGACGCGCGCGTCAACGTCACGGTCGAGCCGGCGAAGAAGGAACTCGATCGCCTGGGCCGCAGCTTCGAATATACAATGCTCCCCGGCGCCGGCCACGGCTTTCTGCGCGCGCAGACCGCCAACGAAGCCAACCTGGAAGGCGCGAAAAATGCATGGCCGATGACGGTCGAGTTTTTCCGGAAGCACCTTGAGGCGGCAAAAAAATAACGCGGCTTCTGGTGTGCGAGATTCTTCGCTATCGCTCAGAATGACAAAAAGGCGGAGTTTCTCCGATAGCGTCTAGAGTTCGCGCTTGAGATTTGTCAATTTGCTCCAGAGGCCATGCGCTGGGCCGGGGCCCTCGGGCGCAACCGACTGACTTCGGCGGCGGGCGGGGCCGCAGGGGCACGCCCATGTTAGACTGATAAAATTAGTGCTCCGCCGCTGCACGCCTGCGGAGTTGTTAGTGGGAGGATTGGAGGGACGTGAGCAATATCACGCGGTCGTGTTACGGCGGAGTCCTGCTTATCCTGTGCGCGATTTCTGCATCCGCTCAGCTTCCATCGCTGGTCCGCGGAACCGGCGGACAACCCAACGTCCTTATTTTGTATTCGGACGATCACATGTATGCGGCTCTCGGCAGCGAAAGCGATGGGGTCGTCAAGACGCCCAATCTCGATCGTTTGGCCCGCGAGGGCGTACGGTTTACGCGCTTCGTCGCGAACCATCCGGTCTGCACGCCCAGCCGAGCCACGCTCCAGACGGGCCTCTACGCGCCTGTACACGGTGCGGGTATGAACAACCTTTTCTTGAATCCTCCGCACACGACGTACCTTGCGGAAGTATTTTCGCGGGCGGGGTATAAGACGGGCTACGTCGGCAAGTGGCACATGGACGGCGGCACGGACGCGCTTGGAAATCCGTCGCTGAATTTCCGCCCGCGCGAACTCTCCTACGTGCCCCCGGGAGAGCGCCGCCGGGGCTACCAGGAGTTCTTTGGATTCGAATGTTGCCCGATCCACACCGACCCTTTCTATTGGGAGGAAGGGGTCGAACCGCCGGTGTTTACCCCCGTGCCTGAATTCGGGTGGGATCTGCGATTTCAGCGCGCAATCCTTCGTGAGTTTGTCGAGCGGCACGCGTTGGTGGGCGAACCCTGGATGTATCAAGTCTCGTTCGGCGAGCCCCACGTTCCGATGGTGGCGCCGCCCGAATTTCTGGACCTGTATGACCCGGAAACGTTGCCCCTGCCCCCCTGGATGCCTGCGAACCTGACGTCCGAACAAGAGGCCCACGCGCGAAACATCCTCCATGTATATTACGCAATGGTTTCGTTCCTCGACGACGAGATCGGTCACATGATGAGCGACCTCGAGGAACTCGGCGAGGCAGACAATACCCTGATCGTTTTCGCCGGCGACAACGGAAATTTCCTCGGCAGCCACTGGGACGATTGGTTCAATTTCGTACCTTCCCAATTCCAGGGGAAGGGGTTGCCGTCCGCTAACGCGTTTCGCGTACCGCTCATCATGCGATGGCCCGCGCGCATTCCAGCAGGGAAGGAAGTGAGCGCGCTCGCCGGCACGGTCGATCTCGCGCCGACGATTCTTAACTTGGCGGACCTTCCCGTGCCCTGGCGCATGCAGGGCTTGGACATGAGCGACTGGGCCCTCGGCGGCATAGGACCGGGCCGCCCTGCGGTATGGATCAGCCTGACGAGACTTCTTCCGCCCAACTTCGCGGCGGTGTGGGATGGGCGCTACATTTATTCGGAATGGGACATCCGGCTTCTGTTCGATGGGCTTCAAGATCCCAAAGAGACCACCAATCTGATCGACCGCCCGGAGATCGCCGGTGTTCAGCGGCGGCTGGGCACCTATCTGTACAGCATGACCCTCAACGCCTACAACCCGCCCGCGTTTCCCGATATCGCCGAGGCCGCCGGCGAGGCACAGGACGGGATCACCGGCCTCTTGCCGGGAGATGCCAGTGAAGTATTGGTGGAAGGGATGCCGGTCCGCGCGCATGTCGCGTTGGCGATCGGCGTCGGTCAAGGACGTGGCGACGATGAAATCCTGCGAGACGCGCTCCTCAGCGCCTACGCCCAAAACCTCGACGCCTTCGATCGAAACGACTTTCAACGCGCCCGGAGTCTCCGCGCGTTGTTGACGGTGGCGTTCTCTTCGAGCAGCGCGCTGCGCGAATTTCTGATCGGCGCTTTCGCCGATCGTTTTGGCGAATCGCTGGAGGGGGGGTATCAGTCCGTCTTCTGCGAATCGGCCGGCGCATGTTTTCCGACGGATCCTTTCACGCCGCCGGCCCTTCGCTCGGGCCCTCGCGGCATCGAGGAGCCGCTCGCCGGTACGGGAGACGCGGATATGGACGGTCTTACGAACGCACAGGAGTATGAAAACGCTCTCGTCGCGGGGACGGGCCTGGAGGGTTTCGTGCGCGCGGCGGTGGACGCATCGCGAAACGGAAGCGAGCCGCCGGATGGGGATGGATTATGTTTCATCGCGACGGCGGCGTATGGAACGCCACTTGCCGCGGAGCTCGGTACGCTGCGTGGGTTCCGGGATCGCTGGCTGCTAACGCATTCCGCCGGCACCGCGTTTACGGATGCCTACTATCGACTGAGTCCTCCGGTGGCGCAATGGATCGGGCCGCGGCCGGCGGCACGTACGCTCGTGCGGGCGGCACTCTGGATTCCCCTGACTTTCTACGGCAGAGTACTCGCGATCGCCGCGATGCTCTTCGTTTGGGGCGTCGCGGGTGCGCGCAAAGTCCGGAGAACCCGCCGCCCGATTCCCGATAGCCGAGTCGCCTGATCGGCGCATCTCGAAAGAGTCGTGATTATTCGGTGATAGCGATCAACACGCTGCCGTTTGTAGTGCTCAATTCCACGTGAGCACCCGGCGCGCCAACGACGCCCTCAAGACGTTTGCGCGTTTGTTCCGAAACGCTTGCGAGGGGCAGATCGCAATTTACTGATCCATTGATCGTGCGCGCGTCCAAGTGAAAACCCGCCGTTTCTGGCACGTAGAGTTTGACGCTTCCGTTCACGCTGCGCAGGCTGACGTCGGCGAGCTTCGCGTCGGCCAAGAGGCGCACGGACACCGAACCGTTCGTGGTCTCG
>VFKU01000421.1 GCA_009885415.1 Rhodothermota bacterium | reverse complement strand
CGGGCTGCGTGTTTCGCCGAGGAGGTAGACGAGGTTGACGCCTTCGGGCACGTAGACGATGTCGCCGTAGTAGACGGGGGTGTCGCCCTGGTAGTCGCCGGGCTTGCCGAGGCCGCGCAGATCAAAGGGGAGGACTTTGCGTTCGCCCTCGATGCGGCGGATGACGAAGGCCTTGGTGATTTGTCCGGTGATGCCAACGAAGCCGCCGCTGCCGCTGCCAGTGCTTCGTTGGCGGAGTCCGCCGGCGAGGTTGATGGCGTCCCAGAGCGAGGTTTCGCGGGAGTAGGGATAGCGGCCGGGGGTCTGGACGTCGCCGGTGACGACGTAGGACTTGCTCTCGGTGTTGACGACGGAGAGGGAGACCTCGGGGTCTTTGTAGATGGCGCCGTAGGCCTTGCGGATGGCGTCTTCGGCGGCGGGGCGGGTGAGTCCGCTGACCTTTACGTCGGCGACGCGCGGCAAGGAGATATAGCCGTCGTAGCGCACGACGAGGGAGGGGCGGCTCAGCGTTTCTTCATCGAAGGAGACGAACTCGAGTTCGTCGCCGGCGTCGATAATGTATTCGCCGTGTCCTGCGGTGGCGGGGTGGGCGAGGGAGGCGCTGACGATTTCCGTGCCGAGGGCGGCGGCGAGTCGATCGGTGCTGGCTTTTTCGACGTCCTTGGGCGAGAAGCCGTGGAGTTTCTCGGTGTCGATGGTGAGCGATTCGGCAATGCGCGGGTCGGCGTTGGCGTGCGACTGCGGCACGTCGGCGATCTGCGTTTGCTCCGCGGGGGCCGGTGCGGCGTCGACGGGGTCCGCAGAGCCGATCGAACACGCGAGTAGGGCGCAGGTGCTTCCGAGCGCCAATGAACGTAGGTGTTTCAACATGCGGACTTCTCCTTGACTCATTGCGCAGCCTGACGGCTGCCGGTGAACCGGGTGGCCATGGCCGGGCCGCCGGTTGATCCGCGGCCTTCCGCTCCGCGAGCCGAACCCGTTGCAGGCCCGCCCAGAGACGACGCACCTGTGGAAAATTGTCAAGAGTATCTCTCATTTCGGCGATCAATGCAAGTAAAAAATGCGCGACATGCGAAATACTACTCGGGAGGCTCGATTAGTGAATTATTTGACTCGAAAATTCCCCCCTCGCGCGCGCGTCGGGAACCGTATGCGGGTGCCCATTGGACGTTTTTTTGCAGCGGGCGTGGTGTGAATGGGCGTTTGCACCGAAATTGGGGTTAGACGCGGTGTGTTGATGTGAGAGATAGTGCGCCCGGATTGTTTCAGTGCATTAAGTTTCTATATGATCGGAATTCCATCCATCAGGGTCGTGTAGCTCGCCTAGGTTGTGTAGTCAACCGGGCGTTCATGTCGTAGGGGTCACAAGAGAAAAGGTGTAGCCAAATGTTGGAACGAATCAATATCCACAGCAGTATCAGTGTGTACGAGCAGATTGAGAACCAGGTGAAGTTTGCGGTGGCCTCGGGCCGGCTGAAGGAAGGCGCGCAATTGCCGTCCATCAAGGAGCTGGGCGATCGGCTGGGCATCAACTTCAACACGGTGGCGAAGTCCTACCGCGACCTCGAGGTGATGGGGCTGATTTACACCCGGCGTGGAATGGGCTGCTTCATTAACAAGGGCGTCAGAGAGAAGTGTATTCAAGATTGCTTCGCGCGGATCATCAAGCGCGTGCACGAGGTGGTGCAGGAGGCCAAGGCGGCCGGGCTGTCGAAGAAGTTCCTGACGGACATCATCAGCAAGAGCTTGGCGATCGAAAGCGAGCTCTACGGCGACGTGCCGAAGGAAGTGGTGGCGTTGATCAAGCAGAAATACTAGAATCCCCCTCGACGCGCCCTCAAAGGGGCGGCGAGGAGGACGACATGGTGCGAAAGATTTCGAGTGCGGCTGCCGTGGCCTTGGTTGCGGCGGCCGCTTTTTTTATTTGCGGCCCCGGGGGCTGGTCGGAGGACTTGGGCACGCGGATCGACGGCGGGGCGCAGGCGGTCGAGTCCAAGGTGATCGCGTGGCGGCGGGACATCCACGAGCATCCTGAGCTGAGCAACCGCGAATTCCGCACGAGCGAGCTCGTGGCCAAACACCTGCAAGGGCTGGGGCTTGAGGTGCAGACGAAGGTTGCGCACACGGGGGTGGTGGGTGTGCTGAAGGGCGGCAAGCCGGGCCCGGTGATTGCGTTGCGGGCGGACATGGACGCGCTGCCGGTGGAGGAGCGGGTCGAGCTTCCGTTTAAGTCGAAGGTGCGATCGACCTACGAGGGGCAGGACGTGGGTGTGATGCACGCGTGTGGGCACGACACGCACGTGGCGATTTTGATGGGCGCGGCCGAAGTGCTGGCGGGGATGCGCGAGGATATCCCGGGGACGATCAAGTTTATTTTTCAGCCGGCGGAAGAAGGCGCGCCCAAGGGCGAGAAGGGCGGCGCGGGCGTGATGATCGAGGAGGGCGTGCTGCAAAACCCGGCGGTGGAGGCGATTTTCGGGTTGCACATTACGCAGGCGTGGGAAGTCGGCCATGCGGCGTATCGTCCGATGGGGATGATGGCGAGCGCGGAGCGATTCGATGTGAAGTTGCAGGGGAAGCAGACGCATGGGGCGCAGCCGTGGATGGGAGTGGACCCGATCGTGGTGGGCGCGCAGATTGTGATGGCGTTGCAGACGATTGTGAGCCGGCAGATTGATGTGACGGCGGCGCCAGCGATCATTACGGTGGGATCGATGCACGGGGGCGTGCGCAATAATATCGTGCCGGACTCGGTGAGCATGAGCGGGACGGTCCGCACTTTCGATCCGGACATGAAGAAGGAAATCCACGAGCGGATGGAACGGACGATCACGCGGATCGCGGAGAGCGCGGGCGCGACGGCGGAGCTGGAGATCAGCGACGGCGTGCCGGTCACGTTTAACGATCCTGCGCTGACGGAGCAGATGGGCCGGACCCTCGATAGCGTGTTTGGCGGCGATAACGTGCAGACGGCGCCGATGGTGACGGGGGCGGAAGATTTCTCGTTTTATCAGGAGAAGGTGCCCGGATTTTTCTTTTTTCTCGGCGGGCGTCCGCAAGGCGTGCCGAAGGAGCAGGCGATTCCGAACCATTCGCCGCTGTTCGCGGTGGACGAGAGCGCACTGACGGGGGGTGTGCGGGCGATGTCGCGGCTGGCGGTGGATTACATGCAGAGCAAGGCGGAGAAATGAACGCCTCGCTCAGTTGCCGAGATAGCCAATCGATTTGAGACGTTCCTCGTCGTCGGGGCTGAGCACGGGATCATTGGCCGTATCGCGGTGCTCCGCTCCGCTCAGAAATTTCTCCGCTTCTGCGCGAAGCGGCGCGAGGAGTTTCGCATTTTCGGCAAGATTGTTTTTCTCCAGTGGGTCCTTCGAGAGATCATAGAGCTCGACGGACTCGATGCGCCGCCATTCGGGATCGACGGCGCCGATGAATTTGAGCGGACCGCGGCGCAGACTGAAGCGGTAGTGATCATAGGCCGACTGTGAGATCGAAGGCGCGGGGGCATCTGCCGGGAGTGTCTGGCCGCGCAACGCGGGCAAGAAAGATTTTCCGGGCGTCGCGGATTCGGGTTTAAGGCCGAAGAGTTCGCTAAAGGTCGGCAGGAGATCGACAAGATCGACGAGATCCGTGCGTCGTCCTTTGGCGAAGCCGGCGGACTTCGGTGCGAGGACGACGAGGGGCACGTTGGTGACTTCTTCGTAGACCGTGGTGTTGTGTCCGAAGACTCCGTGCTCCATGAAGGCGTCGCCGTGATCGGCCATGAAGATGACGAGGGTGTTTTCGCGTAGGCCCGATTTTTCGAGCCACTCCATGAATTCGCCGATGAGCGAATCGGCGTAGCGGAGGTTGGCGTCGTAGAGGCCGGTCATGTACTCGCGGTCATCGCGTGTAATAGAGGCGGGATCGGCATTGGCGGCGATGCGAATCTTGTCCTCCGCGCGGGGGTGATCGGCGGGGCGCAGGCCCTCGCCGAAGCGCCGGGCGAAGCGCGCGGGTGGATCGTAGGGGTCGTGCGGGCGGAGCAGGTGGACGTAGCAGAACCAGCGGGCGTCTCCCTGCTGCGCGATCCATTCCTGGGCGCGATCGATCACGCGTTGCGAGGAGGCCGGATCGCGCGACCACTTTTCCTGGACCGGGTTGTAGAGGGAGAGGACGTTCTTGAAGTGATCGAAGCCTTTGGCCCAGCCGTAGTCGCTGTTGATCCATGGGTTCTCCGAGACGGCACCGGTGCGAAATCCAGCCGCGTGGAAGGCCTCGGCCATGGTGGCGTCGTTTTCGGCGAAATGGTGCGTGGTGTATCCCGGGCCGGGGATGTAGGGGTAGCGGCCGGTGAAAAAAGACCAGACGGAGGGGGTGGTGTTGGCGGCCTGGGAGTGCGCGTTCAGGAAGAGGGTGCCTTCGCGGGCGAGTTTGCGGAGGTTGGGCGCGGTGTCGCGCGCGTAGCCCCACTCGGAGAAATGCTTGGCCGAGGCGGCGTCGAGCAGGACGATGAGTATGTTTTTTGGGGGCGTGGGCGGAGTGGGCGGTTTTTTTTCGGAGCAGCCGGCGAGGGACAGGAGGACACATAGGAAGAATGGGAAGCAGAGGAGGAATGGGACGGTACGGCGCGAAAGCGGCCTGAAAATCCTGTTCATGATTCTGAATCGTATCACGGAAATAAACATCGATTCTTTCTTTGCTAACTTACTTTCTTTTCCAAGAAAGAAAGTAAGTTAGAAGCGGCTGATGTCTCGGCCGAAGAGTAGGGTCTGGAGCCAGTCGCCGAGGACGAGGATTTTGTTTTTTAGGCTGACGAGTTTGGTGAGATAGACGGAGCGCCAGAGAAGCCAGGTGGTGAATCCGCGGGCTTTGACGTTTTGCAGGTCTGCGATGGCGCGGTTGCCGCCGAGGTAGGCGAGCATGCCGCGATGGTGGTACGTGAAGGCTTTGGGTTCGCGGCCTCGGGCGAGTTGATTGAGGCGGCGTGCGACGTATTCGCCCGATTGCTGCGCGACTTGGGCGGTGGCGGCGAGATTCTCGGATTCGACGCGCGCGCAGTCGCCGATGGCGTAGACGGTTTCGTGGCCGTGGACGCGGAAGGTGGCGTCGGTGAGGAGGCGTCCGCGATCGTCGCGCGGAAGTGCGGCGGATTTCGCGAGGGCGGTGGGGCCGATGCCGGTGGACCAAACGACGAGTCCGCAGGGGATTTCTTCGCCGGTGGAGAGGAGGACGCGGCCGGGCTGGACTTCTTTGACGAAGGAGTGGGTGCGGACCTGGATGCGGGCGCGCTTGAGGTGGCGCAGGGCGTATTGGCTGAGGCGCTCGTCGAAGGAGGTGAGGATGGCGCCGGAGGCTTCGAGGAGCGTGATGCGCACGAAGGGCAGCAAATCGGGGAACCATTTGCTGAGGTCCTCGGCGACGAAATCGTGCATTTCGCCGGAGAATTCGACGCCGGTGGGTCCGCCGCCGACGACGACGAAATGGAGCAGGGCCTCGATGTTCGGATGCGCCAGGCCGGGCTGGCTGGCCTGCTCGAAGCAATCGCTGATGCGCGAGCGGATGGCGCGGGCGTCGGCGAGTTCCTTGAGGAATAGGGCGTGGGCTTCGACGCCGGGGATGTTGAAGGTGTTGCTGAGGCTGCCGACGCCGATGACGAGAAGGTCGTAGGCGAGCGTGAAGCGTTGGCTGTCGAAGGCGCTTTGGCACTCGATGGTCTTTGCGTCGGTGTCGAGGCTGATGCAGGCGGCCTGGTGGTAGCGGATGCCGCGGCGGGCGGTGCGGATGGGCTCGATGATGCTGCGGAATTCGATGGTGCCGACGGTGGTGCTGGGGAGCAGGGGGGTGAAGAGGAAGTGGTTGCGCGGGCTGACGATGATGACTTCGTAGCGATCGACGTCGATGGTTTTGACGAGACTGAAGGAGGCGAAGCCGGTGCCGAGGATGAGGAGTTTTGGGCGGGCGGGGGGCATGAGGAGTCTCGGGAGAATGATTCGAGGTAACTGGGGCTGAGGGTAGCACGGTCAAGTGCGCGAGTACGAGGACTAGGAGGAGGAGGAGG
>VFKU01000496.1 GCA_009885415.1 Rhodothermota bacterium | reverse complement strand
GGGGGTGTTCGGCGCGATATCGAGGTCACCGTCGCCGTCGATGTCGCAAAACATCGGGCGTTCGACATTGCCCACTTTGGCGATCTCGTGAAGCGCCCACAGGCCCGTGCCGCCCTTGGGGTTTTCGCGCCATTCGAGTTTCTCGCCGAACCATGCGCCGGTGATCACGTCGAGGTAGCCGTCGCCGTTCACGTCCATCGGGAAATCCGCGAAGTCGTCGAAGTAGTCGCCCGAAGACATCACGTCGCACATCTTGTGGCGATCGGTGAAGGCCGGACCGGGATACCAAAACTCGCCGGAGACGATATCCAGCGTGCCGTCCTTGTTCACGTCGAAGGCGGCGGCGGCCTCGAAATGCGTGTCCGAGATATGTTGGCGTTCAAATTGGAGTTCGCCGAGCGAGGCGGCAGCCAAGGTCAATGCGAGTGTCGTAAGCATTCGTCTTCTCCAAGTATCGGAAGGATTATCGTAGCAGACGCGGCGACTACTTGCTTTGTTTTTCTTGCTGATCCATCGCGAATTCTTCTTCGGGCGAGAGGACCATGTGGTGCCGGGCGTGGACGGCGAAGTAGACCAGGCCCGCGAGGAACCAGATCGCGCAGCCGATAGCGCAGAGGCGGTAGTCGGGCGTGAGGAAGAGGTAGGCCAGCGTGACCAGCGCGATGAGCGCGGCGAGGTAAGCGCCGGCGTTGCCGAGTGGGCTGACGTAGGGCCGCTCGATGTTCGGCAGATTGCGCCGGAGGAGCACGAAGGACGCCATCTGCATGATGTAGGCGATGACCGCGCCGAACACGGCCATGTTCAGCAGGACCGCACCGACCGGGACGCTGCCGAAAAGTTGGTCGCTGAACTTGATGAGCAGCGCGACGATGTAGCCCGCGACGGCGCCGACGAGGAGCGCGACGTGCGGGGTTTTGCGCGTTGAGTGCGTGACGGACATCCACTTGGGGAAGTATCCGGCGCGGCTGAGGCTGTAGATGTTGCGGCCATAGGCGTAGATGATGGCGTGGAAACTCGCGACGAGGCCCGCGACGGCCACGAGAGAGAGAAGCGCCGCGCCCATGCCCTCGCCGAAGATCGTCTTGAAGCCGAGGAAGAGCGGCTCGTTCGATTTGCCGACGACGGCCGAACCCGGCGCGATGCCGGCGTTGAGGAAAAGCGTGAGTAGCGCGGCGATGATGAGGGTGGCGATGCCGTACATCAGGCCGCGCGGCATGTCGCGCTTGGGATCGTGCGACTCCTCGGCCGCGAGCGGCAACTGTTCGATGCCGAGATAGAGCCAGACCGCGTAGGGCAGCGCGGCGGCCGCGCCTCCGATTCCACGCGGGAACCATTTCGAGTGGCCCGCGGTGGGCTCGATATTGAGCGCGTGTTCGAGCGAGAAGTGGGGGAGCGCGCCGATCCAAAACACGACCAGGATGCCCAGGGCGAGCGCGGTAATCGCGATGGTGAATTGAAACGTCATCTGCACGCTGAAGATATTTAATCCAACAAAGACGGCGTAGGCCAGGAGCCACCAGATCGGCTCACTGACGTGGATACCGAGCAGGTCGTTGAAAATCGCGCCGAGGTAGCCGCCGATGGCGACGACGATGACCGCGGGCGTGAGCACGTATTCCATGTTTTCGGCGAGGCCGGTGATGAATCCGCCCCAGGGGCCCATCGCGGTTCGGCCGAAGGAATATGCACCGCCGGTGTGCGGCAGGGCGGGCGACATCTCGGCGATCGAATAGCACATGCACACGTACATGACCGAGACGATGAGCGTGGCCGCGAGCATGCCGCCGAAGCCGCCGACGTCGAGCCCGAAATTCCACCCGAAGAAATCGCCCGAGATGACCGCGCCGACGCCGAGCGCCCAGAGCGACCAGACGCCCGCGTGCTTGCGCAGGCCGCGTTTGTCGAAGTACTCCTTGTCCTTGGAGTGATAGGAAACGCCGCCTTGCCCCGATCGATCCGCCACGATGCTGTCCTCCGCCGCGACAACCTAGCGGATTCGCGCGGGACTTACAACCGGGCCGGGGAGTCGCTAATCGGCCCGGCAATCTGCTACAAACTTAAGGCATGTCCCTGCGCGAACAGCTCGTCCGCGAGATTCTCATGGCGCGGCAACGCGTGTATGAGATCGGCAAGCCTACGCCGCTGGAATTACTGCACCTGCCGGTGATTGAAGCGGAGGTCTACGTCAAGCGTGAGGACCTCTCGGCGGTGCATTCGTACAAGTGGCGTGGGGCGTACAACAAGATGGCGCAATTGCCGCCCGAGGCGCGCGAGCGCGGCGTGGTCGCGGCGTCGGCGGGCAACCATGCGCAGGGTGTGGCGCTCGCGGCGCGCAAGCTGGGCCTGCACGCGCGGATCTATATGCCTGTGTCCGCGCCGCGGATGAAGCAGGCGGCGGTGAAGCGCCACGGACAGAACCTGGTCGAGGTGATCCTGCACGGCGACAGTTACAGCGACGCTTATGCGCGCGCGCAGGAGGACGTCGCCGAATCGAAGAGCGCCTACATCCACGCCTACGACGACCTTGGCACGATGGGCGGACAAGGTACGCTGGCGGATGAGATCGTGATGTCCGGTCACGGGCCTTTCGACGTGGCGTATCTGCAAATCGGCGGCGGCGGTATGGCCTCGGCGGTGTCGGCCTGGCTGAAGTCGTATTTTCCGGGGATCAAGATTGTGGGCGTGCAGGGCGTGGGCCAGGCCTCGATGGTCGAGGCTTTCAAGCAGGGCAAGCCCGCCGCGCTGGAGTACGTCGATGTCTTCTGCGACGGCACGGCGGTGAAGAAGACCGGCGAGCTGACCTACGCGTTGTGCCGAGAGTTGCTGGACGAATTAATCACGGTGACGAACGAGGAAGTCTGCGCGGCGATTCAGTTGATGTGGGAAGCGACACGCAGCATCCCCGAGCCCTCGGGCGCGATGGGCCTCGCGGGGCTGATGAAACAGCAGGACGCGATCAGGGGCCGGCGCGCGCTGTGCGTGATGTCGGGCAGCAATCTCGATTTCGGGCAGCTCGCGTGGATCAGCGCGCACGCGGGTATCGGGGGCGGACGTCGACGCTATATGCGCTTCGAAATCCCCGAGCGTCCCGGCGGCATGTTGTATCTGCTCGACAACGCACTCGAAGGCGTGAACATCATCGAGTTCCAATACGGCAAGGTTCACGAGACGAAGGCCTGGCCCGTCATCGGCTTCGAGGCCTCGCCGTTAGAGTTGGACCTGCTCGCGCAAAAACTCGGCGAACTCGGCATCCGCTATGAGGACGTGACCAGCGCGGCCGACGTCGAGTTCCGCATCATCCACTACGAGCCGGCGCTCTTCCGCCACCCGTACTTCATCACGCTCGAATTCCCGGAACGCCCCGGCGCGCTGCACGATTTCCTGGCGATGCTCCGCGGCCGCGCGAACATCTGCTACTTCAACTACACGTTTACCGGCGAACTCGTCGGCCGCGCCTTGTTGGGTTTCGAGTTCGACAGCGAAGACACGCGAGACGCCTTCAAGAAGTTGCTGAGTGAGTCGCAGCACCACTGGCGGGAAATCCCGGCGGGGGCGGTGGGGCGGATATTGTAGGTCTCGATCGACGTCAAAAACGGTCTATATTTTCATGTGCTAATCCGCGCCGAATTAGCACATAAACGCTGTTTTAGTGCTAATTTAGCAGTAATTAGGACTAATTAGTATTGCCGTAACTCCTTTTCAGGTAATGAGTTAGGCCGAGAGTCTCTCGATCTTTAGACTTCGAAACAGGTAGGCCTGGTTAGCCCAAGGGGCTGCAGCCGCATGCCGCGCTGCTCACTCCCAGCCCATCGTCTCCAGGTGGTGGCGGAGGCGCGAGACGGTGCGGAAGCGTTTTCCGATGATGGTGCGTTTCAGGCCGGCGCAGATGTATTTAATTTCGGAGGACTGTTTGGCGTAGTGCGGGGCGCCGCCGAGCGAGTCGTAGAAGAGGCGGATGAGCGAGCAGAGGTCGTCGAGGTGGTGCGTGGGGGTGCAGCGGCCCCAGTGGTAGAAGTCGACCAGCTTGACCTTGTGGCCGAGGCCGACGCGGCGCACGAGGATGTTCAGGTCGTGCAGGTCGCCGTGGTATTCGCCGAGGTCGTGGATTTCTTCGACGCCGCGCGTGAGGTTGTGCAGCAGGTGGACCGCCTCGAAGGGCGCGAGCCGTGCACCCGGCTGGCGCTTGACGTATTCGGCGAGAATTTCGCCTTCGACGTATTCGCTCAGGAGCGCGGTGATGTCGTGGCCGTGAAAGGGGATGGATTCCTGGGTGTGGTAGCGGATGACCATCGAACAATCGCGGAGCACATCGAGTTTTTTCGCGTAGAACTTGACCGCTTTATTGCGCGGATTACGCGCGGGGAAGAAGAGTTTCGCAGCGCGCTCGATGCCGGTGGATTCCTCGGTGACGTGGTAGACCTCGCCCTCCCAGCCGGCGCCGAGGCACACGCCGACGCGGTATTTGCCGGCGAGGCGGTTGCCGGGTTTCAGATCGAAGGCGTCGATCTTGCGCGCGCTGATGAAGCTGTTTCCGTTGGCGCTGCCGTTGTGTCCGTTGCCGTTCTTGCTCATAGGTCCTTCTGCGCGCTTAGAGCGCAAGCATGTTGGCGAAAATGCGGATGGCGCCGGGGTTGAGCGCGCGGAGCTGGCGGTACCACACGAGCGAGGTATAGAAATACGTACCCTCGCCGTATTACGCGACGAGGCAACTGCCTTGCAGCGGCG
>VFKU01000471.1 GCA_009885415.1 Rhodothermota bacterium | reverse complement strand
GTTGGTGGAGGAGCCAGTCGATGTGCCCGCGCTGCTCCAAACGATACGCGATTTGCTGGCTGAACCGGTTCAGCGGCGCATGGAGCGGGTTTTTAATCGGACCACCAATTTTCAGAAAGCGTCGCCCAGCAGCGGAGTGTTTCGCGCAACGGGTAGCAGTGTTCCGGGGCTTGTTACTATTGCACCACGCCGCAATTACGCTGGGGACCATACGAATGAACCAACGCGAAGGCGCTTCACAGAGATCGACCAAATATGCAATCCCATCAAATTCAATGAACCGCCGCTGAACCAACAGTTGAACGAACAATTCGAGCGCGTCGGGAAGTGGGTTCCCAAAGTGACGGCGGCCGGGCGCGCGAATGAGATGAAACGAATGAACCCGTGAAAGGACCCAATGAAAACCATCCCTGAAATCCACACACCATCCGATGCAGCGCCTAACTGCCTTGAGGCAATCGCAGGCAGTCCGGCCCGACGGACGGACACCGGTGCCCCTGGCGAGCCGCACCAGACTTGGCATCGCATACTTGTACCGGTGGATTTCACCCCAGCCTCCGCTCATGCATTGCATCGCGCCTCCAGCCTGGCGGAGCGTTTCGGCAGCACGGTTCTCTTGCTGTACGTTGTCGAGACGCATCCTTTTGCGACGAACGCCACGGGGATGCTGATGATGAAGGAGGAGGAGGAGGACGTGACGCGCGACACCACAGAACAATTGAGCCGTTTGGGTCGCGAGGAAATGGCGCGGCATGTGCCGACGCGTCTGCTGGTGCGCCACGCCAAGAAGGCAGCGCAGGAAATTGTCCGCACCGCTGCAGAACTCGGCTGCGATCTCATCATCCTGACCTCGCACAAGCGGACAGCTTTGGGGCGCGTGTTGTTCGGCAGCACTGCGAACGAGGTGATGCATCAGGCCACGTGTGCGGTGCTCGTCATTCCCTGTACCGACGAACCGGAGTTCGAACCGACTCTGTGGAGAGCCGACGACAAAACCGCAGGGCGGCAGTTGCTTGTCCCCCCAGCCTGAACCAACCTATGAATACCAAGACGGCGGGTTACCTGATTCTTTATGGCGGCTTCCTCATTGTCATGGGGCTGGCCGGCTACTTGTCGAACCCGGAAAAAGCGAAGACGGCGCT
>VFKU01000230.1 GCA_009885415.1 Rhodothermota bacterium | reverse complement strand
CAGGCGACCGACGGCAACTACGACGACTGGAGCGACTCGGCGGGACGCTGGGAGCGCACGCTAGATGCGAACCTCGCGCCGACCGGTATGCTCGATCGACTCTCTCCGCCCGATCCGCTAGATCCGCTCGATCCGCGACGACCCATTTTCGCGAGATTCGCACACGCTATCGGCGGAACGCCGCTGCGGCGGAACGCGGCCGCCGCCTACGCGCTGGACGACGCCCCGCGGCGCGAAGTCTTCGACCGCTCGGAATTCTCGAACCGGCCGCTCGTGTCCCCCGGCAGCGCGATCCTCATGGCGCACACGAGCCGCACAGGCATCATCTCGACCTTTGTCGTCGACTCCACGACTCTTCCGCCCGAACAAATTTTGATTGATTCGGCCTCGCCCAACATTTCCATCGGCGGCGCTACGCGCAGCGATTTGACCTACGACTCCGCGCTGATCGGCCAGCGCTTCGACGACGCCGCGGTCCCGGTCGAAGCGATCAATTTCTTCCGCGACACCCGCGCCTTCCTCGGCGACACCGGCACGACCGACTCCGTCTCGCTCAACGTCGGCCAGGCGACGGTGATTCAGGTGCAGCGTCCCTCAGATTCCACTCCCAATGTTGCCGCGCTCAGAGGGTGGAACGGGGGCTTTCCGCCGCAGGCGTGGGCTCCGCTGATGATGTTCGAGTTGATCAATGCTTCGGGCACAAACGACATCGACATTGGCGTAGTGCCGCCATACGATTACGATCGTCAGTATCTGTTCCAGCCGCCGTCAGGCGCGGCCGCCATCCCGACGACGGTGGACAACAATCGCTGGCCGATGCCCTTGCGCACGGCGCTGTACACTTCACGCAATTTCGGAGATGTAGCCAGCAATACCCCGAACCTCACCCCCTCCGATCCCTTCGACGGCGCGCAGGCGGTCTTCGTGTGGGACGGCGACGACGGCCTCGAAAACGGTGAGTACGACTTGTACGTAGTCACGACCGAGGATCTCTCGTTGTTGGAGAACGCCGATGTTCCGGCGAACTCGATCTTGACTCCCAACGGCCGCGACTTTGTGGCGGCGACGGCGCGGACGGCGAACCGCGAGGTCTACTTCGATGTCGAGGTCTTCCGCGATTCGAACGGTGACCGGACGGCGTGGACGGACCTGAACAATGACGGCTTCATTAGGGACGGCGATAATCCCGCGACTTTGGAACTTCATCGGGGGCAGGCGGGCGTGCCCTTCGAGTCCTTTGGCACGGTGACGGGCGCGCAGCCCGACGCCGACGGCGTGATTCACTACGGCGTCGTCCGCGTCGAGAACAATTTCCTGGCGGTCTCGCTGCGCAACCGCAGCGCGCCGGGCGTCGTCGCGCGCGTCTCTCGCGTCATCCTCGCCGCGCGCAACAAGACCCCCGGCCGGATCAATATCAACACGGTCGAGACGCGGCGCACTAATAACGGGGTCTATAATCCGCTGATCGGTTTGCCGGGCGTGCTTAGGCGTGACGCAGACGATGCAAGTATTGGCTTGGCGCCACCGTCCGACTCCGCGACAGGGGACATTACTTTGATGGGTGACGACCCCGCCGATGTCTTGGCCCGCAACATCGTCGACCAGCGCCTGCGCTTGACGGGCGAACAGCCCGACGGTCGCTACTACGAATTGACGACGGACTTGCTTATGGACGCGCATTTCGCCTCTGTGACGGGTCCCGTGACGGCCTTGCCGGCGTTTCGTCCGCCGCTGGTGGTCGAGTACGACAACTACTTGGACGCGATCGATCCTGCTTTGACGCGTTCCGGCGCGATCGGCGAAGCCGCGTACCGTTTCCGGCGGATGCAGAATTTGATCACGACGAAGGGCGAGGTCTTCGAGATATTGGTGACGGTGCAGGCCGGTTACGGCACCGACACGAACGGCGACGGCCGGATCAATTGGCGTGACAACAACGAATTTACCGCGACGGCCGAGAAGACCGCGCGGACGATTTACGAGCGCTAAACTCGGGCCGCGGCGGTGTGCGGCCCGGGAGGGAGTAGCAGTATGAATACGATGCGGGCGAGAATCTGGCGGGCGGGCGTGCTGTCGCTGTGTCTGATCGCGGCCGGCTGCGGGCTGGGCGGCCGCGCCGATCGCACGACGGCCGCGCCGGACGAGGGTTTCACGTCCGCCGCGGCGCTGCGCGCGGTCGCGCGCGTCGGCCTCATCTACGACATCTACAGCGTGATCCCCAATCAGGGTCCGCTGGCCGGAGGCAACCCGGCCGAGTTGCGCGGCGTGTTTCCCAATCCTCAAACATTCATGGAGTTCGCCGCGGCATTCCAGACCTATACCGTGTATTTCGGGAACAACATCGCGGCCTACGACTTCAGTCTCGTCCCGGTGATGTCGAGCGCGAGCATTTACGTCACCGTGCCGCCGGGCGACGCGCCGGGCCTGGTCGATGTGATTTTCCGCAACATGACCACCCTGGCCGACGCGGCCGCGCTCTACCTCGGCTACGAGTACATTGATCCCTTCGCGATCACCGGCGTGGTTCCTGATATCGGCCCGATCCCGGGCGGGCAACAGGTCCGGGTCTTGGGCCGCTTCCCGATTTCGGCGTCGATCGCCACGATTGCCGAGGCCTACGACGCCTACCGCGTGTACTTCGACGGCCGCCCGGCAGGTTTTGACAGCAGTTTCAATCCGGTCATCACGGCGGACTCGATGTACGTGATCACGCCGCCGGGGGCCGTGGCCGGGCTGGTGGACGTGAGCGTGGCGACGACGGTGCCGCCGAGCCAAACACCGGAATTCAGGGTATTGCCGCTGGGCTACGAGTACGTCGACCGGAGCTTCCAGCTTTACAGCGTGGACCCCGCCCTCGGGCGGATTTGCGGGGGGGAAGAGGTGACGCTGCGGGGCGCGTTCCCCGTGAGCGCGGCCTTCTCGCAGTCGCTGATCAACAACGTCGCCGGCGCGTCGTACTACTACAATGTGTACTTCAAGAACCGGCTCGCCTCCTTCAATCCCTCGATCCCGACCCCCGTGATCACCGCGACCGAGATGCACGTCATCGCGCCCTACGGCGACGACGTCGAGCTGGTTGACGTGCGGGTCGTGTCCCACGACGGCGCCGACTATTCGATGTCCGAGTTCTCGCAGCTCGACCAGGCCTACCGCTACTACGCGATGTATCTCGCGCGCTGCGTGCCGCCGCTGGGTCCGCTGTCGGGCGGGACCCTGGTGCGGCTCGAAGGTTTCCTGCCGGGCTTCGCGGCGATCGACAACGTGTACGCGGCGGAAGCGGCCTACTCGGTTTATTTCGATGGGGTGCAGGCGAACTTCGCGGACATGACGCCGAACCCGATCTTCCAGCCGAGCACCATGATCAATATCGCGGCGTGCATGTACACCACCGGCTATATGTACGTGATCGCGCCGCCCGGCGCGACGCTGGGGCTCGTGGACGTCCGCCTCGAGGACGACACCGGCAAAGACCTGCCGACGACCGCGGTGGACGGCTACGAATACGTCGGCAACGGCGGCATCGCCGCATGGAACGTGGCCGAGGTCTGCCCGAACCCCGTGGGCAAGCTCGAGCCGGGCCAGTTGGTGGTGACCATCGCAGGCACGGGCGAGATGCCGAACCAGGGCGATGACGCTGGTTTAGTGTTCATCGTCCCGCAGGGCGGCGTCCCCAGCGATCTCGACGATCGCATCGCGTTGACCAAACTTACTTACGTTTCGAGCAGTTCGAATTTTATCTGGACCGGGACGAACACCGGGGCCATTCCGCGGGTGATGCCGAATGGGCTGCTGGTCGACGGTCATGCGGCGGTGTATATCGACATCGGCGGCGGGGAAATCCTCGGCGATGACGTGAGCGATCCTGGCGACGGCGGCATCATCCAGACAGCGGCGCAACAGGGACGGCATTTCCTGATCGACACCATCCCGCCGCGCCTGGTAGATGGACTGCGCGGCGACGACT
>VFKU01000104.1 GCA_009885415.1 Rhodothermota bacterium | reverse complement strand
TCGGGCAAGGTGTAGGTGCCTTCGTATTCGATGGGGTTTTGCGTCGCCAGCACCATAAAGGGTTTCGCAAGCGGCCGCGCTTTTCCTTCCACCGAAATCTGGAACTCGCTCATGGCCTCGAGCAGCGCACTCTGCGTCTTCGGCGGCGTGCGGTTGACTTCGTCCGCGAGGACGACATTGGCGAATATCGGCCCTTCGCGAAACTCGAAATCGGAAGTCCGCGGGTTAAGCACCGACACGCCCAGAATGTCGGAGGGCAACATGTCGCTGGTGAACTGGATGCGATTGAAGCTGCAATCGATCGATCGCGCGAGCGCCTGCGCGAGCGTGGTCTTGCCGATGCCGGGAATGTCTTCAATCAGGAGATGCCCACGCGCGAGCAGGCCCACGACGCAGAGCTTGATGACTTCGTGTTTGCCGAAGATGATCGTTTCGATGTTGCGGATCAGGTTATTGACCCGCGGCGACACGAAGCTCATGTCGACCGGCTTGGCAGGGATCGTCCCGTCGTGCAAGTGCTCAGTCCTCCCGGCGGCGCGACCAGCCCATCCGCGCCCGACACGTGATCAACCTTCGTCGAGCGCCATTGTATTCTATGCCTTGGCTGACGTCCACCGTCCGCGGCTCAGAGCCAGCGATCGAACCAGGCGTCGGCCGCCTCGATCGCGTCGGGTGTCACGCGGTGACCGGCGCGGTGCGTGAAATGTTCGATCGCATCTTTGGATCCCAACAAGCGGTAAATTCTGCGCGCGCGGTCAATCGTCTCCTCGACCTCGGCGTGGTTCGTAAATACTTCATCGGCGGGCGAGGTCACCAGCAAGGCCGGATTGGGCGCGATCAAGGCCAGCAGGTGCTCCCAATCGAACGGAAACTCCTTCGATTCCAACGCCGGCTTCAGCCTCGGCATCAAATTAAGATTGTCTTCGCGCGCCCAACGGCCGGGGTCGGCATCCGCCGCGAAGGGAGTGAAGCCGCAGCTCGAGACGACCGCGCGCACGCGATCGTCGAAGGCGGCGAGCATCAGCGCATTGGTGCCGCCGAGATCGTGACCGATGACGCCGATGCGCCCGGGATCAATTTCCCGGGTCTCGCTGAGCACGTCAATGCAACGCATGTGGTCCCAAAGAATTTTCCCCATGACGGACCACTTCGGGTTCTCTTTATAAAAGCCGCGTGTGTCGAAGGGGTGCGCCCGGCTCGCGGCGCGTTCACCGCAGGCGATGCAGTCCGGCGCGAGCGTGGCGTAGCCGCGCGCGGCGTAGTGCGTGGCGAAGGCCAGCAGCGGATCGGAAGCGTCAAGGCCGGCCGGCTCATCTTTGCCGATCGGCGTGCGGCCGTGCAGGCAGAGAATCGCGGGACAGTCCATCTCGTCTTCGGGCACGAACATCCACGCGGACACGCGCGTCCACTCGTCCACGAAATAATTCACGCGGCGACGCACACAATTGCCGACGGTCTGCTCGTCGACGATCTTGACCTGCGGGTCGATAGGCTCCTTGGGCATCTTGCCCAAAATGTCCTGCACCGAGGCCTCGATCGCCTGGCGGATCTCCGGCCAATCGGATCGCTTCTTGATGTCCCCCAACACTGCCGCCATGCCTTCCCCCTGCGTCTGTATCGACCGGCCTCGAAAGCGCGCGGCGCGGACGATACCCCGTGCGCGTTATGGTAGAGTCGAGCGCAGATAACTTCAAATCGAATCTGAAGGGAGGGGCGACCATGAAAATTCGGGACTTCGACCGGGACTACGCCGAGGACATCATCGGCCGGCTTAAAACTCTCCCCCCCGACCGAAAGCCAAACTGGGGGAAGATGGCGGCGACGGATCTGGTTCCGCACCTCACCCAGACGATGCTCTACACCATGGGCCGACGCGGCAAGAAGCCCTTCATCGGAAATTGGGTGACGCGCTACATCGCAGGCCCCCTGGTCCTCGGCGGATGGGTGCCGATGCTGAAAAATGTCCAACTCGGACCCGCCGCCGCGCCCGACGCGACCCATTACACCCTCGAAGACCTCCAAGCCGCGCTGCAAGACTATATGTCCGCCGTCGAGACCGGCGCGCTCCACCCAGAGCCACATCCCCTCTTCGGCGATATCGGCGTCGATGGCTGGGCCGCCATGCACTCCCGCCATTTCGCGCATCATTTCAAACAGTTCAACTTGTAATAACCAACCGGAAAAACCACACAATCTCCCGGCGGAAACACATCGAGAACGCACGAAACGTCTCGCGACCACGGCTCCCATTCCTCCTATACTTCCCATCCAGCAAACTTAAAAACAATCCAAAAATAACCTCTAGCATCCCTCGCTCATCGGCCCATTGACCTCGGCCACGGGCGGCACGTATGATGCCGCGATCATGACGGTTCGACACGCGAGAGTTGCGCGCGCGGACCGGCGCACTCGCGGGGGACACTAAGCGCCAATGGGCCGGGTAATCGTAGTCGCCAACCAAAAAGGCGGCGTCGGCAAGACGACGACGGCGGTCAACCTCGCCGCGTGCCTGGCCAACGAAGGCAAGCGCACCCTCCTGATCGACCTCGATCCGCAGGGCAACGCCACGAGCGGCATCGGCCTCGACAAAACCAAGATAAAGAAAACTCTTTACAACGTCTTGATCGACGGCCTGCCCGTCGCCGAGGCCATTCTAGAGCCCGCCGGGCTCGATGGCCTGCAGATCATCCCTTCCGACAAGCAC
>VFKU01000212.1 GCA_009885415.1 Rhodothermota bacterium | reverse complement strand
GGGGCGATCATCATCGGGCCCTGCCCGCAGTGCAACGAATTGGTCGTGGTCTTCTGCGGCCACGTCCTCCCGCTCGACAAGCAGATCATGGAGTCCGGCGCGCTCGAAGAGCGCCGCGAGCACCTGCTCAGCGTCCTTATGGAATTCCTCCAAGAGCGGATCGGCAAACTCATGTCCGACGAAGAGGAATCCTCCGGGTCGGAAGTTCCCGGCTTCGAAGAGGAAGCGCCCGCGATCAGCGAGACCAGCGCAAGCACGGCCCAGGCGGGTGCCGGCGCCGCGGCCTCGCCGGACGAGTCCACGGGCCGCTCAGGCCTGAGCCCCATCTCGCAAAGCGAGATGGAGCGATTCGCCACGATTGATCTGAAGCTCTTGGACAACAAGGCGTACTTCAAGTCAGTCTTTGAGAAGAACTAGGAATCTCGAATACTCTTCGGACCGGGCCGCGGAACCACGCGGCCCGGTCCGCGTTTTCTACAGGGCCCACCACCCGCAAACGCAGTGAAACGCGCCTCCGCTTGACTTGCACGGCGTCGGTTTCGTAAGCTCTCGCCGCGTGCCTGGGTAGCTCAGTCGGTAGAGCAGCGGACTGAAAATCCGCGTGTCGGCAGTTCGATTCTGCCCCCTGGCACCATTATTTTTAAGCTGGAATAGCTCAGTTGGTAGAGCACATCACTCGTAATGATGAGGTCCCGGGTTCGATTCCCGGTTCCAGCTCCACTTGGTGATTTTAACGGAGACTCCCCTTCGATGCGCGTGCCGCACGGCGGCGCATCGACGCAACCCTGCATGACCTTCCTCTACTAGACACAACGCGATTATCGAGACTTCATGGATTCTAAGCAGTCGTTCAGCACGTCGGAAGTCGCCCGGTTCTGCCATGTCACCCCCGACACCGTCCGCAAGTGGGCCGAGGCCGGCCGGATTCCCGTATTCAAGACGCCCGGCGGCCATCGGCGTATTCGACGTGACGACCTTATCCAGTTCCTCCAGGAAAACGGGATGCCGCTCGGCGGTGACCTCAAAGCCGACGGTATGCGGGTGCTTGTGGTGGACGACGAACCCGCCATCGTCGCGCTCATTCGCCGCTTTCTGGACGATTGCGGGCGCCCCTTCGATATTTCGGTCGCGACCGACGGCTTCGACGCGGGCCACCAACTCGGCGTGTTTCAGCCCAGCGTAGTCATTCTCGATCTCCGGTTGCCCGGCGTCGATGGCTTCGAAATTTGCCGCCGGATCAAGGCCTCGCCGGCTTCAGCCACCACAAAGATCATCGCGATGACCGGCATTCCGGATGCCGACATCAACGAACGCATTATGAATCTCGGCGCATCCACCTGTCTTAAAAAACCCTTCACCAGCGCCGACTTTCGACAGGCACTCCAGCTCGTTGGCGTGGATCTCCGTTAGTTTTCGCGCGTCCCTCCGCCGCGGCCCGCTTTTTTCGTACAATCTGCCGAGACCCGGGAGCCGTCCGCGTTGAGCACCCCTCGAGACGAATATGAGAAACGCCTCAGCATCCGCACCGCGCGGCTGCGCACCTTGCAGCGGCGCGATCGTTGGGTCTCGGAGGCCCGGCTTTTCGTCTTCGCCCTCGGGCTTGCCGCGATCTGGGCCGTGTTCGGCGCGCCGCGCTGGCCCGCCGCGCTCCTCGCGCTGCCGCTGATCGCTTTCGCAGCGCTTGTCGTCGCCCACGAGTGGACCGCGCGCGCCGCACACCGCGCGGCTGCCGCGGTCCGTTTCTACGAGGACGGCATCGCACGAATCGAGGATCGCTGGGCCGGCCGCGGACTCACCGGCGAAGATTTTCGCCCCGCGAACCACGTCTACGCCGAAGACCTCGATCTTTTCGGACCCGCCTCGCTCTTTGAATTGCTCTGCACCGCCCGCACCCGCGCCGGCGAACGCGCCCTCGCCGATTGGCTGTGTCGCCCGGCCGACGTCGCCGAACTTCTTCCCCGCCAAACCGCCATCGCCGAACTACGACTCGCCGCCGATTTCCGCGAAGGCATCAGCATCGCCGGCAGCGCGCTCCGCCCGCGATGGCGCCCGAACATCGTCGAGGCGTGGGCGACCGCCCCTCGCCGCATGCCCGGCGCCGCCCGATGGTGGATCGCGGCCGGCTTAAGTTTATTGCCTTTCGCAAGCGCGTGGCTCGGCGCGCAGCTCGGCGGACTCGGCTGGGGCTTCCTCATCCTCGGCGCTCTGCCCGGACTCGTCCTCCAGCGCGCCATGCGTGAGACCCTTGCCGCCGTGTTGCACGCCGACAGCGCCGCGCTGCGCGAACTCTCCGACTTCTCGAGCGTGGCCCGTTGCGTCGAAACCGCGCAAGTGCAAAGCCCGGCACTTGTTTCCCTGCAACAGACGCTTCGCAACAGTGGCCGCACCGCGTCGCGCGCGATCGCCCTGCTCGCGCGTCTCAGCGAGTGGAAGGACGCCCGCGGAAATCCGCTTTTCGCGCCGCTCGCGACCGTGCTCCTCTGGGATCTGCATTTCGCCTACGCCCTCGAGTGGTGGCGCGGCCGTTTCGGCATCCACGTCCCCGCGTGGTTGTGCGCCGTCGGCGAATTCGAGGCCCTCTGCGCCCTCGCCACCTACGCCTACGAACACCCCTACGATCCCTTCCCACAAATCGTCGAAGGCCCCGCGCTCTTCGAAGGCGAGGCCCTCGGCCATCCCCTGCTGCCCGCCGCCGCGTGCATCCGCAACTCCCTGCGCCTCGGCTCTGCGCCCGGCCTCCTCATTGTCAGCGGCTCGAACATGTCCGGCAAGAGCACGCTCCTGCGCACCGCCGGCATTAACACCGTCCTCGCCATGGCCGGCGCGCCCGTCCGCGCGAAATCCCTGCGCCTCTCCCCGCTCCACGTCGCCGCCTCGATGCACATCACCGACTCCATCCAAAGCGGCACCTCGCATTTCTACGCCGAAATCCTCCGCCTAAAAGCCATCCAGGACCTCACCCACGGCCCGCGCCCGGTCCTCTTCCTCATCGACGAAATCCTGCACGGCACCAACTCGCACGATCGCAGCACCGGCGCCGAAGCGGTCCTCCGCGGGCTGGTCAAGGCAGGTGCAATCGGCCTCGTCACCACGCACGATCTCGCCCTCACCGCGATCGCTGGCCCGCTCGGAGCTCGCGCGGCAAATGTACATTTCGAAGATCAGCTCAAGGAGGGAAGACTCGCCTTCGACTACACGATGCGGCCCGGCGTCGTCCAACGGAGCAACGCCGTCGCCCTCATGCGTCAGATTGGGTTGAATCTTTGACGCCGGGTTCCGGGTTCTTCGGCGTCGCTTCCGGATGCGGGACCCGAGGCAGCGCACGAAGATACTCGCGGAACTGGACCGCAACGCGGCTCGCCACGTCCTCGCGCGGAAAATACCCAAGCGCAATCTCGCGCACACGCCCGCGGGAACGGGTCAGTTCGGGCGTGCCGTCGCCCTTCCGCGATTCGAAAAAATTGTCGTAGGGAACGAAGCCGGGCGACTCCAGAACAGCGACCGTTACAATCCAAAACACCGGATCGTCACCTGCACCAATCGGGCCCTGCCGCCGCGTAGTCACCGAGCCTGCATCGAGAGAGGCCGGCTCGATGTTGTACACGATCAATTGCCGCCCATCGATTTCCGTAGCATCACCCTTCGCGTAAGTAACGCGCTCATAGGTGAGCACAAGAGTGTCCGCCGAACTCAGCCCTTGGGTGCGTGTTGTCACGACTTCCTTCGTGCCCCCGCCCGGCCAGGGAAACGCCACCGTAGAGAATTCCGCGAGGGTGTCGCGCAGCCAGTAGAGTGCAGGAAATGCAGACGGCGCTGAAGCGCCCTCTTTCGCGTCGTCCTCGGCCAAGGCAAGCCCGCTCACAAGCAGAACCGCGATCAATACTCCGCGGCGAAGAACGAGGCTCACAACGTGTCCGGCAGGAGCACGTGCGCGAATTCGTTGGCCGCGCTGATCTGCTGGTACCGGCCAATCAGGGCCCCGGCCATCTCGGCGCCGCCAACCCATCGAATCTCCAGGCTCCCCCGTCCGCCCAGGCCCGGCAGCATGTTCGGCACGCCCCGGCCCGTGTCCTCCACGGGATCGTCCGCCACGGGTCGGAAACCGACGACACGATACGCCCCAAGCGTGAAACCGACCGCCTGCTGTATTGTCGTGTCGCCTGTCGAATCGGACTGCGAGTACACCAGATACATCACGATCGGCTCATCGCGAAGATTTCGTACCGTAACGACGCCCGCGATGCCGCCTACTCCCGGCGCCATGTTCGCAATAAGGCCCCCGTCGTCGCGAAACAGCGGCACCGTCAACATGTGAGAACCGGCCGGCGACGTCGCGCTCAGGGCGAGCGTAAGCGCCAGGAGCATCGAAGATTTCAAGGATTTCGTCCGCATCACACTCCAAACGATAGCACCCGGCGCGCGACCCGTCAACGCATCGGGGAAAACGCGCCCGGCTACTTCCGGTCCTCGTACTGCCGCTTGTAATACGCCAGAAATTCGCCCGACTTAATCTTGCGCCACCACCACTCATTGGCTTTGTACCACTCGACCGTCTTCGCCACGCCCGTGTCCCAGTCCATCTTCGGGCGCCAGCCGAGCGCGCGCAGCTTCGACGCATCAATCGAGTACCGGAAATCGTGCCCCGGCCGATCGGGCACGAGCTTGATGAATTCCTCGCCGCGCCCCAGCAACGAAAGCAGCCGCCGCGTCAGCACGATGTTCTCGCGCTCGTTTCCGCCGGCCACGTTGTAGATGTTCCCCGGCTCGCCCTTCATCAGGGCCGTGTCCACGCCGCTCGCATGGTCCTCGGCATAGAGCCAATCGCGCACATTGTTCTCGCCGCCCTTGTACAACGGCACCTGCTGCCCGTCGATCAGGTTCGTGATAAACAGCGGCATCACCTTCTCGGGGTACTGGTAGGGGCCATAGGTGTTCGATCCGCGCGTGATCATCACCGGCGTGCGAAAGGTCTCGAAGTGCGCCAGCCCCATCAAATCGCCGCCCGCCTTGCTCGCCGAATACGGATTGCGCGGCCCCGGCGGGCTCGTCTCCTTGAAGGACCCCTCGCGGATGCTGCCGTACACCTCGTCCGTCGATACCAACAACACGCGCGCGGTCTTGAGCTCGCGGGCGCTCTCGAGAATGTTGTACACGCCCGTCACGTTCGTCGAGATAAAATCCGTCGCACCCATGATGCTGCGATCCACATGCGTGTCCGCCGCAAAATTCACCACCGCGTCGCAGCCTTCCATCGCCGCGCGAATCGCCGCCTTGTCCGCGATGTCGCCTTTGATAAAGGTGTAGCGGTCCTTCGGCAGGTCCTTCAGGTTGTCGAGATTGCCCGCGTAGGTCAGCTTGTCGAATACGATGCAATGCACGCCGGGGTCTTGCGCGAGTTTGTAGCGGACATAGTTCGACCCGATGAATCCCGCCGCGCCCGTTACGCAAATTCGCTTCATGTCTTCATCCCGTTGTGCGCGTTCGACGGCAACCACCGGCCATCATCGGCGCTGCTCCTGACGATGGAGCACCTCTCTCAAATACGCCGCGTAGGCGCTCTTCCCCATCGAGTCCGCCTCGGCCTCGACGGCTTTAGCGTCAATCCACCCCTGCTCGAACGCGATCTCCTCGATGCACGCAATCTTCAGGCCCTGCCGCTCCTCGATCGCCTGCACGAATTGCCCCGCCTCGATCAGGCTCTGGTTCGTCCCCGTGTCCAGCCATGCGATCCCGCGGCCCAAGACCTCGACGCGCAGCCGCCCCTGCTCCAGATACACCCGATTCAGATCCGTGATTTCCAACTCGCCGCGCGCGCTCGGCTTGAGCGCGCGCGCATGCGCGCACACGTCCGGCCCGTAAAAGTATAGCCCCGGCACCGCGTAGTGGCTCTTCGGCTGCTTCGGCTTTTCTTCCAAACTAATCGCGCGACCCGCGCCGTCAAACTCCACCACGCCGTAGCGCTCCGGATCGCGGACGTAATACCCGAAGACTAGCGCGCCGTCCGTGATCCCCGCGCCCCGCCGCAACATGCCGGTCATCCCGTGCCCATAAAAAACATTGTCGCCGAGGACCAGACACGAAGAGCCCCCCGCGACAAATTCCTCACCCAGAATGAAGGCCTGCGCAAGCCCCTCCGGCCGCGGCTGCTCCACGTACTCAAACCGCATCCCCAGCCGCTCGCCATTCCCCAGCAGACGCTCGAAGAGCGGAAGGTCCTGCGGCGTCGAGATGATCAACACCTCGCGAATACCCGCGAACATCAGCGTGCTCAGCGGATAATAGATCATCGGCT
>VFKU01000678.1 GCA_009885415.1 Rhodothermota bacterium | reverse complement strand
GTGCGCTCCTGCATGAGGCGGGCGCGGAACGAGAAAAAGTGATCGCACAGTTTCGCTCGGCGGCGGCGCACGGAGTCTCGAATTATTACGGCCATCGCGCGCAGGAGTTGCTTGCGCAATTGGGCGATCGCGACGCGAAACGCGAGCGGGCGCTCGAAATTACGCCAAAAGAATCCATCCTCCGGCCGATCCACCTCGATCACGACGAACCCGAGAGCGCGCTCAAGAAACTGGAGGGCGACGAGCGCATCGCGCGGCTTGCGTTCTTCGCCGAGCGCGGCTACCCCGAAGCCGAGTGGGAAGCGCTCGGCCTGGCGAATTCGTTGAAGGACGCGCCCGAGCCAGCGACGGTCTACCTCGCGATGGGCGAGGCGGGCGCGACAGCCTTCACGGCGATGCAGCTTGCCACCGCCAATCGCTTCGGTGACAACGGCGATGGTTCGCAGTCGATCACGCGCCTGCGCATTCGCTATCCATTGGCCTATGCCGAACTCGCCGGGCGTTACGCGAAGGGAATCGGCGTCGATCCCTACCTGATGCTTTCGATCGCGCGGCAGGAGAGCACGTATCGGCCGGGACTCACGTCTATCGCGGGGGCGCAGGGCGTGATGCAGGTGATGCCCGCCACGGCAAAGTGGCTCGTGAAGGAGACGCCGGAAATCCCCACCGGCACGGAGGGGCGTCTGAGCGATCCGCGATCGTCGCTCTTGCTGGGCGCGCACTACCTGAAAATGATGCTGGACCGCTATGAGGGCAACGTGGTGTATGCGCTGGCCGCCTACAACGGCGGGCCGGGGAACTGCGACACGTGGCGCCGCAACTTCAAAGGCGCGACCTTTGCGGAGTTCATCGAGTTCATTCCCTTCACCGAGACGCGCAACTACGTCAAGCGGGTGCTGGCGAATTACGTCACGTATCATTCGATATATCCCGACGCGAACTGACGCGGTCCGGGCGTGCACGGCAGGAGAGCGCTTGTGGGACGCGCGGTATTCTTCGATCTGGATGAGACGCTCATCGAGCATACGCTGAGCGCGGCGGAGCTTGTGCAGCAGATCCAGGCGGCGCACGCCGAGACGCTGGCGGGCGTGCCGGACGCGGAGTTCCGCGCGGTGTTGCGTGAGAAGGCCGCGGCGATCTGGGGGGCGATGTTTGAGCCAACGGAGCCGGGCGTCGAGCCTCTAGTCGGCGCGTTCCGGCGGACACTGGAGGCGCTGGGGCGCGATGCGGGCGCGGCGCGGGCGATGCGCGATACGTTCATTGAGTTGGTGCTCGCGGGCACGCGTCCGCACGCGGGCGCGAAGGAGACGCTGGCACGGCTGCGCGCCGAGGGTGTCGCTACCGGCATCATCACGAACGGCTACTCCTATTTTCAGGAAATGAAAATTGCGCATCACGGTTTCGCGGGGCTGACGGACTTTGTGTTGGTCTCGGAAGCGGCGGGTGCGCACAAGCCCGATCCGAAGATATTTCAGATCGCGCTGGAACGCGCGGGGGCTGTGGCGAGCGAGGCGTGGCATGTTGGGGATCACCTTGTAAACGACATCGGCGGGGCGGAGCGTGCAGGCCTCGCCGGGGTGCTGTATGACCCGAAGGGGGACCGATTGCCGGCGGCGGATGCGGCGCTGCCGGAGGGCGCGCGGCGACCGAGTTTCGTGATCCGCGAATTGGGCGATGTGCTGCGCTTTTTGGGCCAGCCAGGGTTCGAAAACACGAATTCAGAGCCCGCGTGCTAGAATAGCTGCGGTGATTCTCATGCCGGACTTTGACCACATTACCTTCGATAGAAACATCATGGGCGGACGCGCCTGCATCCGTGGCATGCGGGTCACGGTGTCCCTCGTCGTCAATCTCGTTGCGAACGGCATGAGTGCTGCAGAGATTCTCGCGGAGTACCCGTACCTCGAGGCCGAAGACATCCGCCAAGCCCTCCAGTACGCGGCGCTTTTGACTCAGGAAGAGATTATTCCAGTATAGGTTCTCGGGGCGAAGGTGCGATTTCTTGCGGACATGGGCGTGTCGCCGACCGTAGTTCGCCATCTGCGCGAGTGCGGGCACGATGCCGTCCATCTGCACGAACTGGGTCTCGATCGGCTTCGCGACGATGAGATCATAAATACAGCGCATGCGCAAGAACGCATTGTGCTGACCTTCGATCTCGATTTTGGGGACTTGCTTGCGGCAAACTCCGCGCTCTCCGCCAGCACCATACTATTTCGCTTGCGTAACCCGACGACGCCCAACCTCGCCAGACGTCTGTTCGAGGTAGTAGAAGTCTGTACGCTCGAATTGGAGCGCGGTGCATTGGTTATCGTCGAGGACGGACGTTTTAGAGTTCGTCTGCTTCCGATAAAATCCTCCGAGATCTGATCCGGCGGCCTCTGATGTAGTATGGAAGTCTGTTCGCCAGGGAGAAAGCCATGTTCGATGTAGCTCGAGTGGGTGCTTTTGTCGTGTTGCTGATCGTTTCGGCGGTGTCCGCAGAAGATCTGGCGCCGATTCGGCAGGTGAGTTCGGAGGGCATCAAGCATTCGGTGTTGGTGACGGGATCGCCGGACGCGGCGCAGCTTTTCGATGAGGACTGCAAGGTAGTGTGGAAGGCGCCGGGGTATTCGCGGGACGGGTATGTGTTGGAGAACGGGAACATCCTGATCGGCGATGGGAAGATGGCGAAGGAATATAAGGCGGGGACGAACGAGGTGGTGTGGTCGTACACCTTGTCGGCGGAGAACAATGAGCTGGGCACGGTGTTCCGGCTGCCGAACGGCGACACGATGACGGTGGAGTTGGGCAAGGACCCGCGGCTGCTCGAGGTCGGGCCGGACGGCAAGATCCGCAAGGAAGTGAAGCTGCAACCCGAAACGGACAACGCGCACATGCAGACGCGGATGGCGCGCAAGCTGCCGAACGGCAACTACCTCGTGCCACATTTGTTTGCGTTCAAGATCAAGGAGTACACGCCGGAGGGGAAGGTCGTGCGCGAGATCGCGACCGACCCGCCGGAGCTCGGCGGGCGCGAGATCCACAACTGGCCCTTCACGGCGATTCTGCTCGACAACGGGAACATCCTGGCGAACCTCACCCACGGCGACATGACGGTCGAGTTCGACCCGGCGGGCAAGGTGGTGTGGCGCGTAGACAACGAGAACACGATCCCGCCGGGAAAATTCGCGGACGCCTGCGGCGGCCAGCGCCTGCCGAACGGCAACACGGTCATCACCGCCTACGGCCAGAAAGACCCAGCGAAGTGCCGGATTTTTGAGGTCACTCGCGACAAGAAAGTCGTGTGGGAATTTTTTCATCCCGACATCCACGCGCACGAAATTCATGTGATCACGACGAACGGGCAGAAGATCACGCCGGTGTTGCGGTGAACACGATGAGATACGCCGCTGCGATCCTGCTGGCTTCCCTGGTAATGCTTCCTTCGCCACGGCCCGTGCGGGCCTTCAGCCCGATTGGAAACGTCAGCGGCTGGAGCGTTGAACGGCTCCAGCAAGCCGGCATTACCATTCGCCCGTGGAGACACGCCGTAATGCACGAAGAACCGCCGTACGACTGGATCCGCGTCGGTTTCGATTGTTCGCGTGTTCCCAAAGACAAAGACGTGCTCATGACGGCGACCATTCTGTCCGGCGTCAACGAGGTTGCCTCGCTTCGCGCGGCACGAAGCGAGGAGCCGACGGACAAGATCTCCGTTTTGTTCGCTGTGCAGGAAAACTATCGGCAAAACTCGCATCTGGACATTATTATCGTGCCAGCGCCTGGAACGGCGGATGATGTGCAAGGATATACGCTCAATATGAACAGAATTGTGGAACTTGCACGTGCCGGCGGGGTGCCGGATCTTTGAGATCACACGCGACAAGAAAGTCGTGTGGGAATTTTTTCATCCCGATATCCACGCGCATGAGATTCACGTGATCACGACGAACGGCAAGAAGGAAGATCGCGCCGATCTTGCGCTGAGCAAAGGCCCAAATCCGGCAGCCTTCAGAGCGTGGACCATTCGCAGACCCCCTTGGATGCGGTAACTCTTGCTTGGTGCTCGTTTTTGGCTCGTACGAATAGGCTTGGCCCGTGTTAGAATGTAGCGCATGATCGACCTCCGCCCAATTCTTGAATTACCGGTGTCCGAGCGCTTGCGGGTTCTCGAGGAAATTTGGGACAGCCTCGCGGCTGATGTCGACGCTGCGCCGCTCTCGGAAGAGGTGAAGCAAGAACTCGATCTTCGCCTGGCGGAACTCGAGGCGGATCCGAATTCGGGAGTCCCGTGGGAAGAGGCCCGTAAGCGGTACTTCGAGCGTTAATGCCGAACCGGCTCATTGTCGAGCGCCGGGCGCTGACGGAGATAGACAAAGCCTACGCGTGGTATGAAGCGCGTGAGCCTGGATTAGGGCTCGATTTTGCCCACGAAGTCGATTCCGTCCTGGATCTCATCAAGGATCAGCCGGAATTGTGCACGATTCTCCATCGCAATATTCGGCGAGCGGGCCTGCATCGATTTCCCTACGGCGTCTTCTACGTGCACCGCGGAAATGATGTGCGGGTCGTCGCGGTATTGCACAGTTCGCGCCATCCGGGCAGCTGGTTGCGGAGGCGTTGAGCCCGCGTTGCCCGGTGTTTCATTCGGTTGATATACTGACTGGCGTTCTATTGGATCTCTATCGTGAGGGCAAAATCCGATGTCCGGGCATAGCAAATGGAGCACGATCAAGCGTAAGAAGGGCGCGCTTGACGCGAAGAAGGGCAAGATTTTTTCGAAGCTGGCGAAGGAGGTCGCGGTCGCTGCAAAGACGGGCGGGGGCGACCCCACCGGCAATGCGCGGCTGCGGACCGTGATGCTCGCGTGCCGCGCGGCGAACATGCCGAAGGACCGTGTCGAGGCGGCGATCAAGAAGGGCACGGGCG
>VFKU01000087.1 GCA_009885415.1 Rhodothermota bacterium | reverse complement strand
GGACGACTCGCGCGAGGGTCTTCAAATCATCGGTCGGCAGGCGGAGTACTAGGCGGAGCAGGCGCAGTCGTTTCACAAGCTGGCGCAGATGCGATCGGACAGTGTGGAGACGGTACGCCTGGCGGACTACATCAACCAGACGCTGAACCTGCTGACGCGGGCGATCGAGCAGCGCGGGATAAGCATCGAGAAAGAATTCAGTGAATCGGGCGAGTGCATTCTTCTGAACGGCGGCGCGCTTGCGAGTACGTTTCTGGATTTGATCAGCACTGCGGTGCGGTATGTCCGGGGCGATGCGTCGCTGTGTATCCGGCTGCTCGCGCAGGGGCAGGACCAGATCCTCTGCGAGATTGTCCATATCGAAACTGGCGTTGATACGGCGCGCGGTCCGCGGCAGGAGGTGCTCGCGGACGTTGTGCGTGCGCATCCGCGCTACCTGCTTGCGCAACGGACCGTGCGGACCTGCGGCGGCAGTTTGACGGTGGAGCGCCAGGGCGAACGGCGCAGCGCATTCAAGATGATTCTCCCGCGCAACGGGTTAGACGTTCAGGCGAACTGAAGTACTCAGGACGATGACGAAATGACAGCGCCGAAAGCACATGGGAACGGGACGCCGCAGAACGGGCGGCCGCATGTGGTCGTGATCGACACCGATTCGGGCGTGCGCTGGTCGCTCGATAAGGCCTTGGCGCGTTCGGGTTACCAGGTGACGACCGCGTCCAGCGTGGAGCAGCTTGTGTCCATGTTCGCGGAGGGCGGGGTCGATGTGGTCATCATGGAGATTCTGCCTGAGGCGGGGCTTACGCTGGAGGCGCTGACGAACCTGATCAAGACGCCCGGCGGTCATAAGGTCATTTGTGTGTCGGTGGACTCTTCGCCGAAGATGGTGATCGAGTGCATCCGGCGCGGCGCGGTGGATTATCTCACGAAACCCTTTAGCCTGGCGGAACTTCGGAGTGTGGTCGCGCGGGCGCTGCCCGATGCCTCCGGGCGCGCGGAGAAGACCCTCGCGGCCGGCCAGGAGGACACCGCTTCGGCTCTAGTGGGCGTGAGCTCGGCGATGACGGAGCTGCGCCAGATCATTTTTCGCGCGGCGCAGACAGATCTCAACTGCCTCGTGCGCGGCGAGAGTGGGGTGGGCAAGGACCTCGTGGCGCGGGAGATTCACCGGCTGTCGTCGAAGCGGCGCGACAAACCCTTTGTGAAGATCAATTGCAGTGCGCTGCCTGAGCATCTGTTGGAGAGCGAGCTTTTCGGTTATGAGAAGGGCGCGTTCACCGGGGCGTACAGGTCCAAACCGGGCCGCTTCGAGTTGGCGAACCCGGGGATTATCTTCCTCGACGAAATCGGGGACATGGCGGTCGGGTTGCAGGCGAAGATTTTGCAGGTGATCGAGCACAAGGAATTCACGAAGATCGGCGGGCGTCACTCGGTGAGGGTGGACGTGCAGGTCGTTGCGGCGACGAACGCGGATCTCGAGGCAAAGATCGCGCGCGGCGAATTCCGCGACGATTTGTTCTTCCGGATGAACGAGGTTTGTGTCTGGGCGCCGCCACTGCGTGAGCGGCGCGAGGATATTCCTCTGCTGGTCCATTACTTCGTCAAGAAGCACAGCGAATTTCCGAGCGCGGAGAGCGCGGGCGTAACCGGAGAGGATCTCGAGTCGCTGGCGCGCTATGAGTGGCCGGGCAACATCCGCGAGCTCGAGAGCACCGTGAAGCGGTGGCTGGCCTTGGGCCGGCGCGGACAGATTTCGGCGCACCTGAGCGGAACGATGCAGCCGTTCGCCCGGCCGGAGCGCGTGGCGCCGCCCGTGGTGGTGTCTGGTCCCGGTTCCGTGGAGGAAGACAATGTCTCTCCCGAGCAGTTGCTTGAAGTGCTCGAGCGCAATCGCTGGAACCGGCGAAAGACGGCCGAGGAACTGAACATAAGCTACTCCGCGCTGCGTCGGCGCATCGACAAGCACGGGCTGGACAAGCGTCACGGCCAAGCCTGACATTCAAGACATGAAGAACTAACGAAAAATCTATCGACAAAATCGTTCACAAATGATAAAATCTTGTGCGTGACTGACTAATTGCCCGCATTGGATCGGTGGGTCGGATTGCATTGCGGTAGCCGGTTTCTGGGAAGGGATCGGCCGACGGAGCCTTGGGGAAGGAGACGTCTGCGCCATGTTCCGTGGCTTTGTGTCCCCATTCGGACGGCAGGGGTAATCTCATGACAAGCGATCCTGGTAAAAATATCGAGTGGGAAGAATTCGGAGTCACCGCGCCGTTACACGAGCGGCTCGTCGGCCGGAGCAGGTTCATTCGCGAGCTGGACGAGACGATTTCGCAGCTCGCACCGACGGACATGACGGTGCTCATTTCCGGCGAATCCGGTACGGGCAAAGACATTGTGGCGCGCTTGCTTCATCAGCGCTCGAAGCGCAAGGGGCGTCCCTTCGTTAAGGTGAATTGCCCGGCGATTCCGCATGAGTTGGTGGAGAGCGAACTATTCGGCTACGAGAAGGGCGCGTTCACGGGCGCGCACACGGCCAAGCCCGGCCGTTTCGAGTTGGCGGAGAAGGGCACGATCTTTCTGGACGAGGTGACGGAAATTTCCGAGTCCTCGCAGTTGAAACTGTTCACGGCGCTCGACGGCGAACCGTACATGCGCATTGGTGGCGTGCAACCCATCCAGCCGGACGTGCGCATCGTGACGGCGACGAACGTGCCGATCGACGAGGCGCTCGCGTCGGGCCGCATTCGCCGGGATGTGTATTCGCGTTTGAGCGAGTTCGTGATTCACATGGTGCCGCTGCACGAACGCCGGGAAGACATTCCTGTATTGGCGGAACATTTCAACTACAACTTCTGCCGGAAGATGGACAAGGAATATCAGCCCATCGACCGCAAACTTCTTGAAGAGGTGCAGGCGCTCGACTGGCGCGGGAACATTCGCGCGCTGGCGGCCCGCGTGAAGGAATACGTCGCGACCGGATCGGAAGACGCGCTGCTGGACGACTCTGGGCCGGGCCTTGCCGTTGCGCCGATGGCCGCGAAAGCGGTGGCGGCCGAAGAGATATCTGATCGGAAATTTACGTCGCTCAAGGAAGCAACGCGCATGGCGGTCGAGTTGACGGAGCGCGCGCTGATCGAGGAGGCGCTCCGGTATACGCTGTGGAACCGGCGCAAGGCGGCGAAGCTGCTCGACATCAGCTACAGTTCGCTTTTGCGACGGATCGACGCCTACGGCATGGGTCAAGCCTCGGGACGCACGCCGGTTGGCGCAGTTCAAGGCGCGTAATCGCATAGTCGGGGCGGGTGCTCAGCCCGCCGGTGCGGCCTTTGCGCAGAAATCCACGGCGACCACCTTGTATTCGGGGCAGAGGCTCTCGGGGTCGATCTCGTCGCTCGTCAGCAGGTTCACCAACTCGTCCGGGAAGTGGAAGGTCGTAAACAGGACGCCCTCGGGCACTTCGGTTGAGATTTTGACCGGCAAGTGAATTTCCGCGCGCGGCGAGAATACGCGGACGGAATCTCCCTCGCTTACCCTTTTGCGGCGCGCGTCCGCCGGATTCACGTAGAGCCTATCGGCCGTTGCGAGAGCCTTGTCCGGCGTGCGGCGGGTCATCGCGCCGCAGTTGTAGTGGACGAGCCGGCGGCCGGTGGTGAGGACGTACGGATACTCGGCGGCATGTGCAGTGAGTTCGTGACTCTTCTCGAAGGGGAAGAAATGAAACTTTCCTTTTCCGCGCGTGAATGATTCCATGTGTAGAATTTTTGTACCGGCGCCGGAGGCGTCGACGGGCCACTGCTTACCGTTCTCGCCGAGCCGCTCCCAGGTGACGCCGGCGAAGGGCGGGGCCGCCTGGCTGATTTCGTCCCACAGTTGCACGGGGTCGTAGGGGGGCTGCGCATAGCCCATGCGGTTCATCATCTCGATGATGATCTCGCCGTCGGGCCGAGTGCCGGGGATCGGGGCGACTGCACGGTTCACGCGTTGAATGCGGCGCTCGCCGTTGGTGAAGGTCCCGTTTTTTTCGAGGAACGACGCGGCCGGTAGCACGACGTGCGCGCGCTGCGCGGTCTTGGTCATGAAGAGTTCCTGCACGACAAGGAAGTCGAGCCGGCCGAGCGCCTTGAGCACTTCGGAGGTGTCGGGGTCCGTTTGCGCGATGTCCTCGCCGACGATCCACAGCGCCTTGAGGTGGCCGTCGCGCGCGCCTTCGAGCATTTCGGGGATGGTGCGGCCGCGCGCGGCAGGGACGGGCGCGCCGTAGATTCGCGCGTAGTGTTCGCGCGCGTCGGCATCGGCGAGATTCAGATAGCCGGGACCCTGGTGCTGCTGGACGCCCATGTCGGCCGCGCCTTGTACGTTGTTCTGTCCGCGCAGGGGATTGATGCCGGTGCCGG
>VFKU01000793.1 GCA_009885415.1 Rhodothermota bacterium | reverse complement strand
GGAGGCAACAGAGAAAACGGAGAAGGGATACGGAAGGGTTTCTCCGTTTTCTCTGTTGCCTCCTGTGAAGAGATTCCGTGGTTAGACGCGAGGCCGCCATCCTGTTATTCTTCCGCGATGCATGTCGAAATTTTCAGCCTCTGCGAGTTTGCGCGGATGTATGGCGGGCGCTTGGTCTTGAGCGCGCCCTTCGATCACATCGCCGCGGCGTCTGCGCCTATCCAGCAGAATTGTTCCGTGGCGATTCGCGTGCGCTTTGAGCTTTCGGAGCTGGGCGAGTGCCCTTTCCGCTTCAACGTGATCGACGCCGACGGCCAGTCCGTGATTCCTCCCCTCCAGGGGAATGCACGGATCGCCGCGCAGCCGGGGCAATTGACCTCGTGCCTGACGATGGCGATTGGGATGAACCTGACGCTGCCCAAGCCTGGGCGCTATTCGGTGCGGCTGGCGCTCAAGGGCGTGGAGATCGCGAGTTTGCCGCTGGATGTTTCGCTTGCCCCTCGGACCGAAGCGCCCTCGCCCGACTCGAACTGAGCGGTTCCTCTTTCTTCGGCGTGCGCGCATGGGCGGGCCGCCCATGCTACGAACTAGTCGCCGAGCGCTTTCCAGCGATCGAGCACGTGGTAGAGCACGACGCCGAAAGCCGTCGCAACATTCATGCTGTTCTTTCGGCCGTGCATCGGGATTTTGACGACGGCGTCGCAATGCGCGAGCGTGGCTTCGCCGATACCGGTGACTTCGTGGCCGAAGACAAGCGCGACGGGCCGGGGCCAGGCGAACTCGTGCAGCGGGACGGCGTCCGGCGTGACTTCGATCGCGACGCGGAGGATTCCCTCGCGGCCGAGGTGATCGAGCGCGTCGGCGGTGCGTTCGTGATAGGTCCAGGGGACGTATTCAAACGCGCCGAGCGCGGTCTTGGCCAGCTTGATGTGGGGCGGGTGCGCGCTGAGGCCGCAGAGGTGGATGTGTGCCGCCGCGCCGGCGTCGGCCGTGCGGAAGATGGAGCCGACGTTGAACGCGCTGCGCAGGTTGTCGAGCACGACGTGGACGGGGTTGCGCGGGATCGGCGGCAGGGCGGTGGGCGGGATACCGGCGTAGTGGGGTTCGCGTTCTGTCATGAGTGGATGGCGATCGGGATAAGGGTCAAGAACCGATTACGAGCACGAAACCGTGAATGGTAGATTGTGGGCGGTACGATAACGATCGCGGACGCCGGGATGCGAGTCTCTTTCGCGCCGGCCTCGGGCGGGATTCGTCGGGGCGTCGATGGGCCTTTGGCGCGCTATGTACGGATTCGCCCCGATTGGCGGG
>VFKU01000488.1 GCA_009885415.1 Rhodothermota bacterium | reverse complement strand
GCACGACGTGCATCGCGAGCCGCTGGAGGTGAAGCGGCGGGTGGGGTATTTGCCGGAGAACGCGCCGCTGTATTCCGAGATGCGGGTGCGGTCGTATTTGCGGTATGTGTGCGAGGTGAAGGGCGTGGCGCGGGGGGCGCGATCGGGCGAGATGGACCGCGTGATGGAGCGCTGCGGGCTCGGCGAGATGCGCGACCGGATCATCGGGCACTTGTCGAAGGGATATAAACAGCGCGTGGGGCTGGCGCAGGCGTTGGTGGGTAATCCGCCCGTGCTGATTTTGGATGAACCGACGGTGGGACTCGATCCGAAGCAGATCATCAGCATTCGGCAGACGATCCGGGACTTGGCCGACGAGCACACGGTGCTCTTGAGCACGCATATCTTGCCGGAAGTGGCGATGCTGTGTAAGCGCGTGGTGATTTTGAATCGCGGACGAATCGTTGCCGAGCAGGATTTAGCCCAGATGACACCCGGGCGGACGCTGGAGGATCTTTTCCTCGCGGCGATCGCGGGTGAGGGAGCGACGGCGGCATGAGGGGGGATCCGCTTGTGGCGTCGCCCAGCTGCGCTGGGCTTGGGAAAGCGGGAGCTATCGCTCCCGCAGTCCAAAGAAGGGCCGTATGAGCCGGGTTTGGGCGATCTGCAAGCGGGAGCTGCGCGCGTTTTTTACTACGCCGATCGGGTATGTGGTGTTGGGTTTGTATGCGTTGGTGACGGGGCTGGGATTTACGGCATCGTTTCTGTTTTATGCAGTGATGAGCGAGTCGCCGTCGAATTACGACTACCCAGCGGTGCCGAAGTTTGAAGAGGCCTTCCTGAGTCCGTATCTGACGTATTGCGGGTTAATTTTCATGTTCATTGTGCCGCTGCTGACGATGCGGCTCTTCGCGGAAGAGCGCAATCAGGGAACGATCGAGTTGCTGTTCACGCACCCCCTGCGCGATCGGGACATCTTATTCGGGAAATTTCTCGCGGGACTGATCTTGGTCCTCGCGATGGTCTCGCTGTTAGTCGTGGACGTCGTGCTCGCGTATCGGCACACGCGGGTCGAGGCGAGCGTACTTGCGCTGGGGTTGACCGCGGTGTTCCTCATGGGCGCGGCATTTTTGAGCGTGGGGCTCTTCGTGTCGGTGATTTGCCGTAATCAGATCACCGCGGCGGTGTCGACCTTCGGCGTTTTCTTTGTGCTGTTCATCGTCGGATATTTCGGCGGCGAATTGCCGGAAGAAAATCCCGCGCCGGCGGGATGGGCGCAGGAGTATCGCGCGCTGGCCGGTGTGGGCTACTCGGCGTTTCGCGCGGTAGCGACACAGTTGCCGATCGAGGCGCACGGCAAGCAGCTCGCCGAGGGGATCCTGCGGCCGGCCGATCTGGTGTATTACGTGTTGTTCTGCGGCTTCTTCCTGTTTTTGTCGTTCCGCGCGCTTGAAGCGCGGCGCTGGAGGGCGTGACGGTGCGCCTTTTTCGCAATGTCGTGGGCGGGATCGCGCTGGCGTTGTTTGTCGCTGGCGTCAATTTTCTGATCCTGCGCGAGACGCTGTTCACCGCGTCGGTCGCGGTGCCGCTGGCGGGATCGGGAATTCTCGGCGCCGGATGGTTCGCGCTGTGGCTGGCCACCGCGGCCCGGCGCGCGCAAGGCACGGGCGGCGGGCCGATGACATCGGTGGTGGGGAGTGTGTTCGCGCTGGGCATTTGCGGGATGGTGTATGCCTTTGCGGCGCGGGCGGGCGGGTCGTGGGACCTTACGAAAGAAGGCCGGAAGGACCTCGCGCCGCAGACGGTGCTGGTGCTGGAGAGCCTGACGCAGCCGGTCGAGGTGATCTGCTTTTTTGTGAAGGCCGGCGATGACCGCGTGATGACGGCGCAAGACAAGACACGACGTTTTCTCGAACGGTGCCAGGCGCACACGGAACATTTGCAGGTGTCATTTGTCGATCCGCAGCAGCACCCGGAGCAGGTGGAGAAGTACGGCGCGCTCGGGGTGCAGAAGTCGCAGGTGGGGTCCGTG